>NZ_JASCPQ010000027.1:0-56461 GCF_029959305.1 Pseudomonas sp. PS01297 | reverse complement strand
AGCTTGCCTCGCGATCTCTTAAACGATCAAAAGATCGCGAGGCAAGCTCGCTCCTACAGAGATCAGGCCGATTTATAGAATCGGCTCATCACCTTTCTTGTTTTTCCAACTGTCATTGCCCGGCAAAAGCAGGTTGAGTGCAATCGCTACGATGGCGCACAACGCGATGCCTTTAAGGCCGAAGTCTTCAGGGCCCATCCCTGTGCCGATCAGCACGCCGCCAATCCCGAAGACCAGGGTTACCGACACAATCACCAGGTTGCGCGCTTCGCTCAGGTCGACCTGATGGCGAATCAGGGTGTTCATCCCGACCGCAGCAATCGAACCGAACAGCAGGCACAAAATCCCGCCCATCACCGGTATCGGAATGCTTTGCAGCAATGCGCCGAACTTGCCGATAAAGGCCAGGCTGATGGCGAAGATCGCCGCCCAGGTCATGATTTTCGGGTTGTAGTTCTTGGTCAGCATCACCGCGCCCGTCACTTCGGCGTAGGTGGTGTTGGGTGGGCCACCCAGCAAGCCTGCGGCGGTGGTCGCCAGACCGTCACCGAACAGGGTGCGGTGCAAGCCCGGCTTTTTCAGGTAGTCGCGACCGGTTACGCTGCCCACGGCAATCACGCCGCCGATGTGTTCAATGGCCGGGGCCAGGGCCACGGGGACGATAAACAGAATCGCCTGCCAGTTGAACTCGGGGGCCGTGAAGTGCGGGAGGGCAAACCATGGCGCGGCGGCGATTTTGGCCGTGTCGACCACGCCAAAGTAAAACGCCATCGCAAAACCCACCAGCACACCGGCAATGATCGGCACCAGGCGGAAGATGCCTTTGCCGAACACGGCCACGATCAAGGTGGTCAGCAGCGCTGGCATCGAGATCATCATGGCTGTTTGGTAATGGATCAGCTCAGTGCCGTCTTCAGCACGGCCCATGGCCATGTGTGCAGCAATGGGCGCCATCGCCAGACCGATCGAAATAATCACCGGGCCGATCACCACAGGTGGCAGCAGGCGATCAATAAAACCGGTGCCTTTAAGCTTTACCGCGAAACCGAGAAAGGTGTACACGAAACCGGCTGCCATCACGCCGCCCATGGTCGCGGCCAGACCGAATTGGCCCTTGGCGAGAATGATCGGAGTAATGAAAGCGAAACTCGAAGCCAGAAAGACCGGAACCTGACGGCGGGTCACTATCTGGAACAGCAGAGTTCCGAGACCCGCCGTGAACAGCGCTACGTTAGGGTCGAGGCCAGTAATCAATGGCATCAATACCAAGGCGCCGAAAGCCACGAACAACATCTGCGCGCCAGAGATGATCTGGCGCCAGAGTGGGTCGTTGAACTCGTCCTGCATGTGATTAATCCTTTTGCTTGGTGCCGAAGATCTTGTCGCCAGCATCGCCCAAGCCCGGAATGATGTAGCCGTGTTCGTCCAGACGGTGATCGATGGACGCGGTGTAGATGGTCACGTCCGGGTGAGCCTTTTCAACGGCGGCAATCCCTTCTGGGGCAGCGACCAGCACCATGGCGCGGATCTCTTTGCAGCCGGCTTTTTTCAGCAGGTCGATGGTGGCAACCATGGACGAACCCGTGGCCAGCATCGGGTCAATGATCATCGCCAGACGCTCGTCGATTTCTGGAACCAGTTTCTCCAGATAGGTGTGAGCCTGCAGGGTTTCTTCGTTACGGGCAACGCCGACAGCGCTGACTTTGGCACCCGGAATCAGGGTCAGTACGCCTTCTAGCATGCCGATGCCGGCGCGCAAGATAGGCACGACGGTAATTTTCTTACCGGCAATTTTTTCAACTTGGACAGGGCCGCTCCAGCCTTCAATCTCGTAGGTTTCGAGGGTCAGGTCACTGGTGGCTTCGTACGTCAGCAAGGCGCCGACTTCTTGGGCGAGCTCACGGAAGTTCTTCGTGCTAATGTCTGCACGGCGCATCAGGCCGAGCTTGTGACGGATCAGCGGATGGCGGATCTCACGGATGGGCATAAGTAAAGGCTCCGGTTGGGCAGGCAAAAAAAGCGGCCTAGATTAATCTAATCCGGGGTGATGTCCTACAAACATTAATGCACGTTAGTCCATAAATGCTTGATCTGAGCCATGCGTGTGCGTACCTTTGCCCGCTTTTCTGGCAAACCACCCCCCTGGAGAGCGTCATGTCTGCTGATCTCGAGCATATCCGTCAAGTCATGCGAGAGGCTGACTGCCTGTACACCGAAGCCGAGGTTGAGGCAGCGATTGCCCGCGTTGGCGCGCAGATCACAGCTGAAATGGCTGAATTCAATCCAGTGGTTTTTTGTGTGATGAACGGCGGCCTGATTTTCGCCGGCAAGCTGCTCACCCACCTCAAATTCCCGCTTGAGTCGTCTTACCTGCACGCGACCCGCTACCGCAACCAAACCAGCGGCGGCGACCTCTTCTGGAAAGCCAAGCCAGAAGTGTCCTTTATGGACCGTCACGTGCTGATCATCGATGACATCCTCGATGAGGGCCACACCCTGAGCGCAATCGTTGATTTCTGCAAACACGCGGGCGCCCGTCAGGTGCACACGGCGGTGCTGATCGACAAAGACCACGACCGCAAGGCCAGCCCGGACCTGAAAGCCGACTATGCCGGCCTGCCGTGCATTGACCGTTATATTTTCGGTTACGGCATGGATTACAAAGGTTACTGGCGCAACGCTGCCGGGATTTACGCCGTTAAAGGTCTGTAAACCTGAATTATGAGGCCTCCTTTATGGGAGGCTTCAGCCAGTTTCTGGCACATGCATTAGCTACTTAACGACCTCACACGAGCGTGTTTGCATGCTGGCTATCTTTTTTCTGACCCTCTCGATCACCGCCCCGGTGTTTGCCATGCTTTTTATGGGCATTGTGCTCAAGCGGGTGGGCTGGATTAACGACAACTTTATCCACACGGCGTCGGCACTGGTGTTTAACGTCACCATGCCGGCGTTGTTGTTTCTGGGGATTGTCCACGCCGACCTCAGAACCGCCATGCAGCCCAAGGTGCTGGGCTATTTCACCCTGGCGACACTGGTGTGTTTTGGCCTGGCCTGGGGCTGGGCGATCTGGCGTTGCCCGCGTGAAGATCGCGGCATCTATACCCAAGGCGCCTTTCGCGGCAACAACGCGGTGATCGGCCTGGCCCTGGCGGCCAGCATGTATGGCGACTACGGCATCTCGCTGGGGGCGGTGCTCGCGGGGTTGGTGATCCTGTTGTACAACACCCTGTCGACGATTGTGCTGGCGGTGTACAGCCCGGTGATCAAGTCCGACCCGTGGAGCGTCTGCAAAAGCGTGGTGAAAAACCCGCTGATTATCAGCGTGCTGGCGGCGATCCCGTTTGCGGTGTTCAAGATCACTCTGCCGGGCTGGTTGCAGGCCTCGGGTGAATACCTGGCGTCCATGACCTTGCCGCTGGCGCTGATTTGTATCGGCGGCACCTTGTCTCTGGCGTCCCTGCGCAAAAGCGGCAACCTGGCGTTGAGTGCCAGCCTGGTCAAAATGATCAGCCTGCCGCTGGTGGCCACACTGGGGGCGTGGCTCCTGGGCTTTCGCGGGCCGGAACTGGGGACGTTGTTCCTGTACTTCGCCAGCCCGACAGCCGCCGCCAGCTACGTCATGGCGCGCGCGGCCAACGGCAACCACGAACTCGCCGCCTCGATTATCGTGATCACCACCTTGATGGCGGCCATCACGACCAATATCGGGATCTTTGTATTGCAATGGGGCGGCTGGATTTAGCCTCAGGCGCCATCCAGCAGGTTCTTGCACGCCGGCTCGATTTGCTTGGGTGTCCAGGTGGGGTAGGTCTGCGGTAGCACCTGCACCGGCGTGCTGATCACCAGGCCATCTGCCATCGTCGCCTCAACGTACGTGGCGCTCCAGCCTTGCTCGGGTGTCTTGAGCGCAACGTTGAGGGCTTGCCCCTCGGGCAGGCTGATATCGGTGGCCTCATAGTGAATGCCGCACGGCTGGCGGAAGTCACGATCGGTGGGGTTATGCGCCCGCCACTGCACCAGTTTGGTGGGCGGTTCGGAGAAGTTCATCGCCAGACGTGCGCCCCCGGCTTCAGGTTGAACCACGCTTTTCAGGCTGGGCAGCGAACGCTGTTGCTGCAGGCGGTTGGTGAAGGCGATCAGTGAATGTTCAACAAACGCCGTGATCCCGTAATGGCTGGCGTTAGGCGCTACACGGAGCATTTTTTCGCCGGGCAATTCATCGAAGTACAGGCGCGCATTGTCGGGTAAGAAAAAGTCATCGCTGCTGGCATTCACGATGTACTTCGGGATGCTCAGCCGCTCGCCTGCCTCAGTCTTCGCGTAGAGCATCGGGTCTTCTATCTGCATCAACTGTGCGAATTGGGCTGTGCCCAACTGCTGGGTGATCCCTTCGTGATGGTAAGCCTTGAACGCCAGCGGCCAGCTTTTGCCATAAGCGTTGTAGGTGTGTTCCAGAGCGGCATGGGTATTGAGGATATCGATCACGAACGGAGCAATGGCGCTGACCCGTGTGTCTGCCAGTGCTGCCAGCCAGACAGCCCAGCCGCGTTTGGACGCCCCCGCGGCAATAAATGATTCGATCTGCCAGGGTTTTAGCTCCGCTTGTGCCAGGTCCATCGCTTTAACCAGCGATTGCATCATGGGCACATGCAGCGAGAGAAACGGTCGGTTCTCGGGATGTTGCAAAAACAGCGCCCAGCTATGGGCCACGCTGTCGTCTTCGCGGCGCGGCACACCGTCGTCGCTGTAGGTCAGGTATTGGTTAGGGAGGTTACTGACCGAAATAACGATGGTCTTTGTTTGCTCCGCCACGGCCAGCGCCATTGCCTGGGTGAAGTCGGTGGGGGCTGATATCGGTTTGTCTGCGGTCGGGACGTTGGTGCCGTTATTGGCGATCAGCAACGCCTTGCCGTGCAGGGCGGCCTCGGGGATGTAAATGTCGACCGTATGCTCCCATTCGGCAGGGCTGGCATAGCCGTGCCCGGTCCACGTTTGTGATTTTAGTTGGAAGCTGCGTTTCTCAACGCCGGGAAAGGCCGTCGACCCTGTCGGCGTGTAATCCAGAGGCTGGGGCGCGGTGGCCTGTTTGTAACAGCTCAGGACTTTACTGAAGTCCTGCCCGCTGTTTTTAAAACAGGCCATGGCGTTGTCGGCGGGGGAGGCGTGTGTGCAACCGCTGACCAGCAGCGCTGGGAGCAGCAGCAAGGCGAGGTGTTTGAATGAAGTCATCGTTATCTCGTTAAAAGGTTCGAGTGCTGATCGCGCTCACTGCGAACCTTTTTACGTGATTAAACCGATGCGTTCTGTCAGGTGTATCTGCGTTTTTTGTAGGTCTTACTTCGGTGCCGGGGTGTAAGCGTCGATCACTTCCTGAGCTGCCCTAAACGCATCAATGGCCGCCGGTACGCCGGCGTACACCGCGCAGTGCAGCAGCGCTTCGCGGATCTCGTCGACGGTGCAGCCGTTATTCAGCGCGCCGCGTACGTGGCCTTTGAGTTCTTGCGGGCACTTGAGCGCGGTGAGGGTGGCGAGGGTGATCAGGCTGCGGGTTTTTAGCGACAGACCCTCGCGATTCCACACGCCGCCCCAGGCGTGTTCGTTGACGAAGTCTTGCAGTGGTTGGGTGAAGTCGGTGGCATTGCCCAGTGTACGGTCGACAAACTCATCGCCCATTACCTGGCGGCGCATTTCAAGTCCGGTTTTTTTGTTGTCCATCGCAAAACTCCTCAGTGTTGTCGTCGCCAGGCGCGCAGGGTACTGAACAGCAGAAACACCAGCAGCGCCGGCAAGATGTAAAACAGCATCAGGTGTTCGAGCCTGCCCGCCAGCGGCATGCCGGTGGTGAACGACACCACGTGCAGTGCATACGCCAGGTACAGCCCCAAAAAGAGCAAGCCTTCGGCGCGGGTGACGCGGTAGCCGGTATAGAACACCGGCAGGCACAACACGGCGACGCCGAGCATCACCGGCAGGTCAAAAGCCAGGGCGTTGGGTGATACCGACAGCGGTTCGGGGCTGATCAGCGCGGTGAGGCCGAGCACGCCAAGCAAGTTGAGGACGTTGCTGCCAATCACATTGCCGACGGCAATTTCGCGTTGGCCGCGAAAGGCTGCAATCAGTGAGGTGGCGAGTTCCGGCAGTGAAGTGCTGACGGCAATGATGGTCAGGCCGATGATGCGCTCGGACAGTCCCAGTTCGGTGGCCACGCCGACGGCGGCGTCCAGCAACAGATGCCCGGCTGCTCCCAGCAAGACCAAGGCCATGAGCATCATCAGAACGTTGATCGGCCACGACGTGGGCGGTCGGTCGTGGCTGACGTGATGGTGCCCGCTGTGGCGTGACTGGCGAAGCAGCAAGCCGAGGTAAATCACCAGGCCAATCAGCAGAATGGCGCCATCGAGGCGATCCAGTTGTTTGCTCAGGGCCAAGCCGAATACCAGCGCGCTGGCGATGATCATCAAGGGGATATCGAGCCGCACCAGTTGGCGTGACACGCGCAGGGGAATAATCAGTGCCGACAGGCCGAGGGTGACGAGGACGTTGAAAATGTTGCTGCCAATGACGCTGCCGACGGCAATGTCCGGTGTGTCGTTAAACGCAGCTTGCAGGCTGACGGTCATTTGCGGGGCGCTGCTGCCGAAGGCAACCACGGTCAAGCCGATCAGCAGGGGGCGAACCTTCAGGTTGGCGGCCATGCGCACCGCGCAGTGCACCAGCAGTTCGGCGCCAGCAATCAGCATGGCGAGACCGCAGAGCAGTTGCAGCAGGTTCCACGGTGATAACGCGCTTAACCCCAAAATGGTGATTCACTCCATTGCTTAGTCACTTAAACCCTGAACCCGGACCTTGGCCGTGCCGCTGCTGAGCATACCCAACTGTTGGGCGGCCTGGCGCGAAAGATCAATCAGGCGGCCGCGGGTATGCGGGCCACGGTCATTGATGCGCACCACCACCGATTTGTTGTTGCTGAGGTTGGTGACCACGACCCGTGAGCCGAAGGCCAGGCTGCGATGGGCGGCGGTGAGGGCGTTTTGGTCGAAGGGTTCGCCGCTGGCAGTCCGTTTACCGTGGTGCCGAGCGCCGTAATAAGAGGCAACGCCGGTTTCGTCATAGCCGCTCGGGTCTATGTCGTGGCTGGCGCAGCCGGTGAGCAAGCCGAGCAGGGCGCAGGCGCCGAGTAGCCGCTTCATGGGGGGAATCCTGTATGAGCCCACTCATACCTGTAGGAGCGAGCTAGTCTCGCGATCTTTTGATCTTTAAAAGATCGCGAGACTAGCTCGCTCCTACAGTGAGTGTGCGATTTAGCCTTCGAGCTTGCTCTTGAGCAGTTCGTTGACTTGTTGCGGGTTGGCTTTGCCTTTGGAGGCTTTCATGGCCTGCCCGACGAAGAAGCCAAACATTTTGCCGCGTTTGGCTTCGTCAGCCGCGCGGTACTGTTCAACTTGCTCGGCGTTGGCCGCCAACACTTCATCCAGCACCTTTTCAATGGCGCCGCTGTCGGTGACTTGCTTGAGGCCTTGCTTGTCGATGACTTCGTCAGCAGTGCCTTCGCCGTTGGCCATCGCTTCAAACACCACTTTGGCGATTTTGCCGGAGATGGTGTTGTCCTTGATGCGCAGCAGCATGCCGCCCAGCAACTCGGCGCTGACCGGCGACTGGTCGATGTCCAGGCCTTGCTTGTTGAGCAGGCTGCCCAATTCAACCATCACCCAGTTGGCCGCCAGTTTGGCGTCGCCGCTGATGCTCACGACTTTTTCGAAGTAGTCTGCCTGTTCGCGGCTTGAGGCCAGAACGCTGGCATCGTAGGCCGACAGGCCGAACTGCGACTGGAAGCGCTCGCGTTTTTGCGGTGGCAGTTCCGGCAGGGTAGCGCGCACGTCTTCGATGAACGAGTCTTCGATCACTACCGGCAGCAGGTCCGGGTCGGGGAAGTAACGGTAGTCGTTGGCTTCCTCTTTGCTGCGCATGGCGCGGGTTTCGTCTTTGTTCGGGTCATACAGGCGCGTTTGCTGGATGACTTTGCCGCCGTCTTCGATCAGTTCGATCTGGCGCTGCACTTCGCTGTTGATCGCCTTCTCGATGAAACGGAACGAGTTGACGTTCTTGATCTCGCAGCGGGTGCCGAACTCGGCTTGGCCGACCGGGCGTACCGACACGTTGCAGTCGCAACGCAGCGAGCCTTCAGCCATGTTGCCGTCGCAGATGCCCAGGTAGCGCACCAGTGCGTGCATGGCCTTGACGTAGGCAACCGCTTCTTTGGCGCTGCGCATGTCCGGCTCGGAAACGATTTCCAGCAGCGGGGTGCCTGCACGGTTGAGGTCGATGCCGGTCGAGCCGCTGAAGTCTTCGTGCAGGCTTTTGCCCGCATCTTCTTCCAGGTGCGCACGGGTAATGCCGACGCGCTTGACGGTGCCGTCTTCCAGGGTGATGTCCAAATGGCCTTTGCCGACAATTGGCAGTTCCATCTGGCTGATCTGGTAACCCTTCGGCAGGTCCGGGTAGAAGTAGTTTTTGCGAGCGAACACGTTGTGCTGGCCGATTTCGGCGTCAACCGCGATGCCGAACATGACGGCCATGCGCACGGCTTCCTGGTTCAGCACTGGCAAAACGCCCGGCATGCCCAGATCAACCAGGCTGGCCTGGGTGTTTGGCTCAGCGCCGAACGTGGTGGCGCTGCCGGAGAAAATCTTCGATTGGGTGGCGAGCTGGGAGTGAATTTCCAGCCCGATCACAACTTCCCATTGCATATGTTTCTCCTCAGAAGCCGGCAGGTGAGCGCGTGTGCCAGTCAGTGTTCAACTGATACTGGTGAGCGACATTGAGCAAGCGGCCTTCCTGGAAGTACGGCGCAAGCAACTGCACGCCGACGGGCAAGCCATCGACAAAACCGGCTGGCATCGACAGGCCCGGCAGGCCCGCGAGGTTGGCGGTAATGGTGTACACGTCTTCCAGATAGGCAGACACCGGGTCGCTGTTTTTAGCGCCGATTTTCCAGGCCGGGTTAGGCGTGGTTGGGCCGAGGATGACGTCGACTTCGTTGAAGGCTGCGACAAAGTCGTTTTTGATCAGGCGACGGATTTTTTGCGCTTGCAAGTAGTAAGCGTCGTAGTAACCGGCCGACAGGGCGTAGGCACCGACCAGAATCCGGCGCTGGACTTCCGGGCCAAAGCCTTCGGCGCGCGAGCGCTTGTACAGGTCGGTCAGGTCTTTCGGGTCTTCACAGCGGTGGCCGAAGCGCACGCCGTCAAAACGCGACAGGTTGGAAGACGCTTCAGCGGGCGCGATCACGTAGTACGCAGGGATCGCGTGCTGCATGTTGGGCAGGCTGATGGTCTTGATCACCGCGCCGAGCTTTTCGAGCTCTTTGATGCTGTTGTGCACCAGTTCGGCAATGCGCGGGTCGAGGCCTTCGCTGAAGAACTCGGCAGGCACACCAATACGCAGGCCTTTGAGCGAGGTATTGAGGTCGGCGCTGAAGTCCGGCACTGGTTCGTCGATGCTGGTGGAGTCTTTAGAGTCGAAGCCAGCCATGCCTTGTAACAAAATCGCGCAGTCTTCAGCGGTGCGTGCCAAGGGGCCGCCCTGATCAAGGCTGGAGGCGTAAGCGATCATGCCCCAGCGCGATACACGACCGTACGTCGGCTTGAGGCCGGTAAGGTTGGTCAGCGCAGCGGGCTGGCGGATTGAACCGCCGGTGTCGGTGCCGGTGGCTGCCGGTAACAGACGAGCGGCAACGGCGGCTGCCGAGCCACCCGATGAACCGCCAGGTACGTGCTCAAGGTTCCACGGGTTTTTGACCGCGCCGTAGTAGCTCGATTCGTTGGCCGAGCCCATCGCGAACTCGTCCATGTTGGTCTTGCCCAGGCTGACCGCGCCAGCTTCGGCGAGCTTGGCAACCACGGTGGCGTCGTACGGTGCCTTGAAGTTGTCGAGCATCTTCGAGGCACAGCTGGTGCGTACGCCCAAGGTGCAGAACAGGTCTTTGTGCGCGATGGGCGCGCCCAGCAGGGCACCGCTTTCACCGTTGGCGCGACGTGCGTCAGCAGCCTTGGCTTGCTCGATGGCGAGGTCTTCGGTGAGGGTGATGAAGCTGTTGAGCTGCGGATCGAGCTGGGCGATACGTGCCAGCAAGGTCTTGGTCAGCTCTTCAGAAGAAAACTTTTTATCGGCGAGTCCGCGGGCGATCTCGGCCAGAGTCAATTGATGCATGCAGGCTCTTTCCCTTTACTCGATGACTTTCGGAACCAGATAGAGGCCGTTTTCGACCGCTGGTGCGATGGACTGGTAAGCCTCGCGATGATTGCTTTCAGTCACGACGTCAGCGCGCAGGCGCTGGCTGGCTTCCAGTGGGTGGGCCAGCGGCTCGATACCGGTGGTGTCGACAGCCTGCATCTGATCAATCAGCCCCAGAATGCTATTAAGGGCTTCGGTGGTGCGTGGGAGATCGGCATCATTGAGACCCAGACGGGCCAAATGTGCGATTTTTTCCACGTCGGAGCGTTCTAGCGCCATGGGATTCTCCAGTGGAAAACAGGACGGATGGTGTCCGTGTGTTAGATTGTCGGAACACTACCGCATTTCTACGGTCATATGGCCGCGATTGTGGGGGTTGGTGCACGGAAAAGCGGTCAATTTAACATATTGGCGCCTTGCCCAAAATCCCTGTCGTTGTTAGAGTTTGCCGCACTTTTTTACCCACGCGTTGCCTAGGGTCCCTTTCCCATGTTCAAGAAACTGCGTGGCATGTTTTCCAGCGATCTTTCCATCGACCTGGGCACTGCCAACACCCTTATTTACGTGCGTGAGCGCGGTATTGTCCTGAATGAGCCATCGGTTGTGGCTATTCGGACACACGGTAACCAGAAAAGTGTCGTTGCCGTCGGCACCGAGGCCAAGCGCATGCTCGGCCGTACACCTGGCAACATTGCTGCCATTCGTCCGATGAAGGATGGCGTGATTGCCGACTTCAGCGTCTGCGAGAAGATGCTGCAGTACTTCATCAACAAAGTGCATGAAAACAGCTTTTTGCAGCCAAGCCCTCGGGTTTTGATTTGCGTACCGTGCAAATCGACTCAGGTAGAGCGTCGCGCCATTCGTGAGTCGGCACTCGGTGCCGGTGCCCGTGAAGTATTCCTGATCGAAGAACCGATGGCCGCGGCCATCGGTGCTGGCTTGCCGGTTGAGGAAGCACGCGGTTCGATGGTCGTCGATATCGGTGGTGGTACCACTGAAATCGCGCTGATCTCCCTGAACGGTGTGGTTTACGCTGAATCCGTACGGGTTGGCGGCGACCGCTTCGACGAAGCGATCATCACTTATGTGCGTCGTAACTACGGCAGCCTGATCGGCGAGTCGACGGCTGAGCGCATCAAGCAGGAAATCGGCACAGCCTACCCGGGCGGTGAAGTGCGTGAAGTCGACGTACGCGGCCGTAACCTGGCAGAAGGCGTTCCACGTGCATTCACCCTGAACTCCAACGAAGTGCTCGAGGCTCTGCAAGAGTCGCTGGCAACTATCGTTCAGGCCGTGAAAAGCGCACTGGAGCAGTCTCCGCCAGAGCTGGCTTCGGACATCGCCGAGCGTGGCCTGGTACTGACCGGTGGTGGCGCCTTGCTGCGTGACCTCGACAAGCTGCTGGCCCAGGAAACAGGTCTGCCGGTGATCGTTGCCGAAGACCCGCTGACCTGTGTTGCCCGTGGTGGTGGCCGTGCGCTGGAAATGATGGATAAACACACAATGGACCTGCTCTCCAGCGAATAAGATCGCCGGTGCAGGCCAATGGTTATCACCAAAAGGTAGCACTTTGCAGTGCTGCCTTTTGGCGTTTATCTTTTGCCAATCTTCATCCAGGCCGCTTTAACGCCGTATGAATACATTGAACACTTGCCCGGGAGGGGCGGCTTATTAAACCGCTCTTTTCTAAAGGCCCCTCATTGGGCGTGCGCTTATTGGTGCTGGTCGTGCTATCGGTCGCGCTGATGGTGGTAGATGCCCGTTTCACGTTGCTCAAGCCGGTGCGCAGCCAGATGTCGCTGGTGCTGATGCAAACCTACTGGGTGACCGATTTGCCGCAACGCCTGGTTCAGGGGGTTGCCAGCCAATTTGGCAGTCGCACCGAACTGGTGGCTGAAAACGAGAAGCTCAAAACTGAAAACCTTCTGTTGCAAGGTCGCATGCAAAAGCTGGCGGCCTTGACCGAGCAGAACGTTCGCCTGCGCGAGTTGTTGAACTCCTCGGCGCTGGTGAATGAAAAGGTTGAAGTGGCCGAGTTGATCGGCATGGACCCGAACCCGTTCACCCATCGCATCATCATCAACAAGGGTGAGCGCGATGGCGTGGTGTTGGGGCAACCGGTGCTCGATGCACGCGGGTTGATGGGACAGGTGGTCGAATTGATGCCGAACACCTCGCGCGTCCTGTTGCTCACCGACACCACCCACAGCATTCCGGTACAGGTGAATCGCAACGGTCTGCGCGCCATTGCCAGCGGCACGGGCAACCCCGAGCGGCTTGAACTGCGTCACGTGGCCGACACGGCGGATATCAAAGTGGGCGACCTGCTGGTCAGCTCGGGCCTGGGGCAACGCTTCCCGGCCGGTTACCCGGTGGCCACGGTCAAAGAGGTCATTCATGACTCCGGCCAGCCATTTGCCATTGTGCGGGCTGTGCCGACCGCCGCTTTGAACCGCAGCCGCTATTTGTTGCTGGTGTTCAGCGACAGCCGCACCCCTGAAGAACGCGCCAATGACGCGGCTCAAGCCCAAGAGGCCGAGCAGCGGGGTGAAGCACCGCCGATCGTGCCGGCCACTGTGCCCAAACCTGCGCCAACGGCCGCCGCACCTGCTGCACCTGCCGCCGCGCCAGCGGTGACGCCAGCCCCGGCTGCGACTGATCCCAAGACCGTGAAAAAACCTGTACCCGCCGCAGCCAAGCCGCCAGCCGCTGCGCCGGCCACAACTCGGGAGAGGGAATAATGGCGGGCACTCATTCGCGAAACGGCTGGATTGTCTGGCTGACGTTTGCCATCGGCCTGTTGCTCAGCGTTTCGCCGTTGCCGCAGTTCATGGAAATCCTGCGCCCGTTGTGGCTGGCCCTGTTGCTGGCATTCTGGGCCCTGGCCTTGCCGCACAAGGTGGGCATGGTCACCGCGTGGTGCTTGGGCTTGATGGAAGACGTGCTGTACGGCACCTTGCTGGGCCAGAATGCATTGATTCTGACCCTCATCACCTTTTTGGTATTGTCGCTGGCGCAACGGTTGCGTACGTTCCCGATGTGGCAGCAAAGCTTGGTGATCCTGGTCATATTTGGCCTGGCTCAACTGGCTCAGCTATGGCTGAGTGCCTTGACCGGCAATCGCCAGCCCACGCTGGCGTTGGTATTGCCAGCGCTGGTCAGTGCGCTGTTGTGGCCATGGGTGAGCTACGGGCTGCGCGGTTTGCGCCGACGTTTCAAAATCAATTGACTGGATCGCGAGCCATTTCCTGGTTTGTGCACGTAGACAGGGAGATGTCTTGATGACTCCGCTTTTTCTGGCCTCTGGCTCACCGCGCCGCCGCGAGTTACTGACTCAAATCGGCGTGCCGTTCCAGGTGGTCAGCGCCTCCATAGACGAAACTCCCCTCCCTGACGAATGCCCTGCGGCTTATGTTGAGCGCCTGGCGCGAGCAAAGGCCCGTGCCGGGCACGAGCACCTGCTCGGGGCCTCGGTAAGCGCGCCATTCTGTGTATTGGGCGCCGACACCGCTGTCGTACTGGATGATCAGATTCTCGGCAAACCGGTCGACGAGGCCGATGCCTTGTCTATGCTCATGGCGTTGTCTGGCCGGGAGCATGAAGTCTTGACGGCCATTGCCATTCTGGCGGCCGAGCGTTGCGAAACTCGTGTGGTGCGCAGCCGGGTCAGTTTCAGAACCATCAGCCAGCAAGAAGCCGCCCAATATTGGGCCAGCGGAGAGCCTCAGGACAAAGCCGGTGGCTACGCCATTCAAGGGTTGGCCGCGGTCTTTGTGGCGGGCCTTAATGGCAGTTATTCCGGGGTTGTGGGTTTGCCCGTGTGCGAAACCGCAGAACTGCTTGGGCAATTCGGCATACCCTGTTGGCAAACCTTATCGAGCGCTGAATAACGCGCCTTACATGACTTGGCACTAATGCTATGACGCCTGAACGAGACCCAGCCATGAGTGAAGAGATCCTGATCAACATCACGCCGATGGAATCGCGCGTGGCCGTGGTAGAGAACGGTGTTCTGCAAGAGGTGCATGTCGAGCGTACCCAGCGCCGTGGCATTGTTGGCAACATTTACAAGGGCAAGGTGGTGCGTGTGTTGCCCGGCATGCAGGCCGCCTTTGTCGATATCGGTCTGGACCGTGCCGCCTTTATTCACGCGTCTGAAATTTCCCTGCGTGAAGGCCAGGCCGTCGAGAGCATCAGCGCGCTGGTGCACGAAGGTCAAAGCTTGGTGGTGCAGGTCACCAAAGATCCGATTGCATCAAAAGGCGCACGCCTGACCACGCAGCTGTCGATTCCTTCGCGCTACCTGGTGTACATGCCGCGCACGGCCCATGTCGGTATTTCGCTGAAGATCGAAGACGAAGCCGAACGCGAGCGCCTCAAGCAAGTGGTCAGCGATTGCGTGGCGCAAGAAGGCATCAAGGAAGCGGGCGGCTTTATTCTGCGCACGGCCGCTGAAGGCGCCGGGGCGGATGAGATCCTGATGGACATTCGCTACTTGCGCCGTCTGTGGGACCAGATCGGTCTGCAGATAAAAACGGCGGGCGCACCGAGCGTTATCTATGAAGACTTGGGCCTGGCGTTGCGTACCTTGCGTGACCTGGTCAGCCCCAAGATCGAAAAAATTCGTATCGATTCGCGAGAAACCTTCCAGAAGACCACCCAGTTTGTGGCCGAACTGATGCCGGAAATCGCCGACCGCCTAGAGCACTATCCCGGCGAGCGGCCGATTTTTGATCTGTATGGTGTTGAAGACGAAATCCAGAAGGCGCTGGACCGCAAGGTGCCGCTCAAGTCGGGCGGTTACCTGGTGGTCGACCCGGCTGAAGCCATGACCACCATCGACGTCAACACCGGCGCGTTCGTGGGCCATCGCAACCTTGAAGAAACCATCTTCAAGACCAACCTCGAAGCGGCAACGGCCATCGCCCGGCAACTGCGCCTGCGTAACTTGGGCGGCATCATCATCATTGACTTCATCGACATGGAAGATGAAGAGCACCAGCGCCAGGTGCTGCGTACCCTCGAAAAGCAGCTGGAACGTGATCACGCCAAAACCAACATCATCGGTATCACCGAGTTGGGGCTGGTACAGATGACCCGCAAACGCACCCGCGAAAGCCTTGAGCAAGTGCTCTGCGAACCCTGTGTGTGCTGCCAGGGGCGCGGCAAGCTGAAAACCCCTGAAACCATTTGCTACGAAATCTTCCGCGAAATTCTCCGTGAGGCCCGCGCGTACCAAGCCGTTGGCTATCGTGTATTAGCCAACCAGCGTGTTGTTGACCGTTTACTGGACGAAGAGTCGGGCAACGTCGCCGAGCTGGAAGGATTTATCGGGCGTACCATCCGTTTTCAAGTAGAAACTCAGTACTCCCAGGAACAATACGACGTGGTACTGCTCTGAAGTATCTGAACGCGTATTCGCATGACAGGGGGCTGGGCGCAGCCCCCTCGACCATCACTGAAGGGGCCACCTGACATGGAGCGTCTGACACGCTTTTTTGCCGCGCTGACCCGCTGGGGATTAGGTCTATGTGCGCTGGTTCTGGTACTTACGGCGCTCTACGTCAGCTTGGGTCGTGAGCTGACGCCACTGATTGCCGAATACCGCGCAGAAATCCAGACCAAGGCACGTGATGCTTTGGGCATGCCGTTGACCATTGGCAGCCTTGAAGGCAGTTGGAAGGGCATGGCGCCGGTGCTGCTGGCGCACGACGTAATGGTCGGCGAGGGCAGCAATGCCTTGCGCTTGGACAACGTGAAGGTGGTGCCCGATGTCTGGGCCAGCCTGCTCAATCGCGATGTGCGGCTTGCCAGCGTGCAACTGGGCGGCCTGCAACTGAGCGCCCGTCAGGACAAAGATGGCCATTGGGCGCTGGAAGGGCTGCCCGTGCAGGACGATCAGCCGCTGGACCCCGAGCAACTGCTGAATCAATTGCAGCGGGTGGCGCGGGTATCGGTGCTCGACAGCCAGGTGACCCTCGAACCCTTCAATCATGCGCCGATGACCCTGACCTATGTCGGTCTGACACTGGACGTGGGGGCTTCTGACCAGCGTCTGGATGCGCGGTTGACCCTGCCTGACGGTCAGCCGCTGGCGCTGAGCCTCAAGACCCAGATCCAGGCCAGCCGCTGGCGCGACGGTGCCGCACAGGCCTATCTGAGCTTGCCGCAGAGTGACTGGGCCAAATGGCTGCCGGCCAACTTGATCCAGCCGTGGAAAGTCTCTGAGTTAAAAGCCGGTGGCGAGTTCTGGCTCAACTGGGGCCATGGCACCGTGCAAAGCGCGGTGGCGCGCCTCAATGCGCCCAAGCTGAGTGGTGCCTATGCCGATCGCAAAGCCGAAACCCTCGACAACCTGGCGCTGCATGCCTGGGTCGAGCGTGGCAAACAGGGGTTCACGGTTACCCTCGATTCACTGGCAATGAACATCGCTGACAAGCGCTGGGAAACCCGCCTGCAGTTGCAACAGTTCGCCGCCACCCAAGGCGAGCAGGAACGTTGGCATTTACAGGCCGATCATCTGGACCTGACGCCGATCACCCCGTTAATGGATTCGCTGGCGCCGGTGCCAGAAGCCGTCGCCAAGGTGATTGACCAACTGAGCGTCACCGGCACCTTGCGCAACGTCCTGGCCGACTACCGGCCAAATGCGACCGACGATCAAAAAATCAGCTTCGCCGCCAACTTGCAGCAAGTGGGCTTCAATGCCACCCACGGTGCACCGGCGGCGCGTAACGTCAGCGGGCTGATCAGTGGTGACCTGGGCAAGGGCGAATTGCGCCTCGACAGCAAAGATTTTGTCCTGCACCTGGACCCGATTTTCGACAAGCCCTGGCAGTACCTGCAAGCCAATGCGTTGCTCAAGTGGACGCTGGATAAAAACAGCTTCACTTTGATCGCGCCCTACATCAAGGTGCTGGGCGAAGAGGGCAAGATTGCCGCTGACTTCTTGATCCGCATCCACATGGATCACTCTCAGGAAGACTACATGGACCTGCGCGTCGGTCTGACCGATGGCGATGGTCGATTCACCCCCAAATACCTGCCGGCCGTCTTGAGCCCGTCGCTGTCCGAGTGGTTGAGCACGGCGATTCTAAAAGGCTCGGTGGAAGAGGGCTTTTTCCAGTACCAAGGCTCACTGGACCACGATGCCGTGGACGCGGCGCGTAACATCAGCCTGTTTTTCAAGGTCCATGGCGCTGAGCTGGCGTTCCAGCCCGGCTGGCCACATGTGCGCGATGTCTCCGGTGACGTGTTTATCGAAGACAGCGGTGTGCGGATCATGGCCAGCAAAGGCCTGTTGCTCGACACCAAAGTGCGCAACGTTGCGGTCAATATCCCTCACGTCCACGCTGGCAAAGTCTCTCACTTGTTTTTGGACGGTGACTTCGACGGCGGTTTGGGCGATGGCCTGAAAATCTTGCAAGAAGCGCCAATTGGCACTGAGTCGACCTTTGCCGGCTGGCAAGGCGAGGGCTCGCTCAAGGGCCGCGTTGATCTCGACATCCCGCTGGAGCATGGCGAAGAGCCGAAAGTCGTGGTGGATTTCAACACCGACAAGGCCCGCCTGAAAATCAGTGATCCAGAACTTGAACTGACCCAACTCAAAGGCGACTTCCGCTTCGACAGCGCCAAGGGCCTGAGCGGCAAAGCCATCAGCGGCCGCGCATTCGACCAGCCGATCAAGGCGCAAATCTTTGCCGAGGGCAAGTCGGGCAAGCTGAGTACCCGCGTGGTGGCAAGCGGTCAGGTAGGGGTTAAAAAACTGACCGACTGGCTCAAGTTCAATCAGCCGATCCCGGTGTCCGGGATGCTGCCTTATCAGTTGCAATTGACCCTGGACGATGCCGACAGCCAGTTGCGGGTCAGTTCGTCACTCAAAGGGGCGACTATCGATTTGCCAGCACCGTTTGGCCTGGCCGCCAATGAAAGCCGCGACGCGGTGTTTCGCATGACCCTGCAAGGGGCCGAGCGCCGTTACTGGTTTGACTACGGTGACTTGGCGAACCTGACCTTTGCCGCCCCCAATGGCAAGTTCGAAGACGGCCGGGGTGAGTTGTTCCTGGGGTATGGCGACCCTGTGTTGCCGGTGACCAAGGGCTTGCGCATTCGCGGTGTGTTGTCAGAACTCGACATTGCCCCGTGGCAGACGCTGGCCGAGCGCTATGCGGGCAAAGACCCGGGTGGCAGCGCCAAACAACTGCTCAGCAGTGCCGACTTCAAAGTGAACAAACTCATCGCCTTCGGCACCCAGCTTGATCAGGTGCGGCTGCAAATGAAGCGCAGCGGGCCTGCCTGGGACCTGAACATCAACAGCAAGCAGGCGACGGGCGCTGTTACGCTGCCGGACGCGAAGAACGCGCCGATCAAAGTGACGATGCAAACCATCCGCCTCCCGGCCCCAGACCCTAAAGCGGTCAGCGACCCCAATGCGCCGGACCCGCTGGCGTCGGTTGACCCGCGCAAGATCCCGGCACTCGACATCATCATTCGCCAGCTCTATCAGGGCGCTGATTTGCTCGGTGCCTGGTCGCTCAACATCCGGCCGACCCCACGCGGGGTCAACCTCAATAACCTGAGCCTGGGCCTCAAGGGCTTGCTGCTCGAAGGCTCGGGCGGCTGGGACGGCGTCGCCGGGGCCAGCAACAGTTGGTACCGGGGCCGGATTGGCGGTGGCAACCTGGCTAACGTGCTGCAGGGCTGGGGTTTTGCCCCGAGCGTGACCAGTGAGGATTTCAAAGTCGATATCGATGGCCGCTGGCCGGGCTCGCCGGCCTGGATTGGCCTGAACCGGTTCTCTGGCACTCTCGATGCCACGTTGAATAAAGGCCGCTTTGTTGAGGTCGACGGCAGCACGCAAGTGGTGCGTATTTTTGGCCTGCTGAATTTCAACGCCATTGGCCGGCGTCTGCGCCTGGACTTCTCGGACCTGTTCAGCAAAGGGCTGAGCTACGACCGGGTCAAAGGCTTCCTGACCGCCAACAACGGCGTATACCGCACCACCTCGCCGATCCTCATGACCGGCCCGTCGACTAACCTTGAACTCAGTGGCACTTTGAACATGGTCTCTGATCAAGTGAACGCGAAACTGCTCGTGACCCTGCCCGTGACCAACAACCTGCCGCTGGCGGCCTTGTTGGTCGGGGGCCCGGCAGCGGGTGGCGCGATGTTTCTGCTCAATAAGCTGATTGGTGATCAGGTGTCACGTTTCGCCAGCGTGCAATACAGCATTCAAGGCCCATGGAACGACCCGAAAATCACCTTCGACAAGCCATTTGAGAAAAACTAGGAGTAGCATGACAACGGCAGTGCCGGTGGGGGCTCTGTCTACACTGTCCATCAAGGGGGCGTGATGTCGTTTGCAGTGATTCAAATGGTTAGCCAGAGCGATGTGCTGGCCAACCTGGCTCAGGCCCGGCGCTTGCTTGAAGACGCGGCGCAACGCGGTGCACAGCTCGCGGTACTGCCGGAAAACTTCGCTGCCATGGGCCGTCGCGATATCGCAGATGTGGGGCGCGCCGAGGCATTGGGCGAAGGTCCGATCCTGCCATGGTTGAAACAGACCGCGCGCGACCTCAAGTTATGGATAGTGGCGGGCACTTTGCCGCTGCCACCAGCGGGTCAGCCAGACGCCAAGGTCAATGCCTGTTCATTGTTGATCAATGCCGACGGCGAGCAAGCGGCGCGGTACGACAAGCTGCATTTGTTTGATGTGGATGTGTCTGACAGCCGGGGTCGTTACCGCGAGTCGGATGACTACGCGCCCGGTGAGCGTGTGGTGGTGGCCGATACGCCGGTGGGCAAATTGGGCCTGACCGTGTGCTACGACCTGCGTTTTCCGGAGTTGTACAGCGAATTGCGCGCTGCCGGGGCTGAGCTGATCACCGCGCCTTCGGCTTTTACCGCCGTGACCGGTGCTGCACATTGGGACATTCTGATTCGGGCACGGGCCATCGAAACTCAATGTTATGTACTGGCCGCCGCTCAAGGTGGTGTTCACCCCGGCCCGCGTGAAACCTACGGGCATGCGGCAATCATCGACCCGTGGGGCCGGGTGTTGGCAGAACAGGCGCAAGGCGAGGGCGTATTGCTGGCCGCGCGCGATGCTGACGAACAAGCCGCCATCAGGGCGCGCATGCCGGTGGTGAACCATCGGCGGTTTTTTTCGCAGGGCGCACAGCGACCTGCACAGCAGGACTAATTTTCAGGCCCGTGGGTTCAGTGCATCCATGATGCTGAAGCAGGGGCCAAGACGGAGTGAATATGAGCGAGTTGTTGACCTCAGTCAGCGAACACCTGTTGGCACCGGGCGGTGTCACCCTCGACAGCCTGCAAGGCGTATTGGGTGACTTGGCCGGGCCGGGCATTGATGCGGCAGATTTGTATTTTCAGGGGCAGATTTCCGAATCCTGGGCACTGGAAGACGGCATCGTCAAAGAAGGCAGCTTCAACCTCGATCAGGGTGTTGGTGTGCGTGCCCAGTCCGGTGAAAAAACCGGTTTTGCTTACAGCAATGCCATCACCCTGGAAGCTTTGGGGCTGGCGGCGCGGGCTGCGCGTTCCATCTCCCGTGCCGGGCAAAACGGCACGGTGCAAGCCTTTACAACCCAAGACGTGGCGCAACTGTACGCCCCGGATAACCCCCTGGAAGTCATCACCCGCGCCGAAAAAGTTGAGTTGCTCAAGCGCGTCGATGCGGCCACCCGTGCTCTGGACCCACGCATCCAGCAAGTGACCGTGAGCATGGCCGGGGTGTGGGAGCGCATTCTGGTGGCCTCCACCGACGGCGGGCTGGCAGCCGATGTGCGCCCGCTGGTGCGTTTCAATGTCAGTGTGATCGTCGAACAAAATGGCCGTCGCGAGCGCGGTGGCCATGGTGGCGGTGGCCGTACCGACTACCGCTACTTCCTGACCGACGACCGCGCCATGGGCTACGCCCGTGAGGCGTTGCGCCAGGCGCTGGTCAACCTCGAAGCCGTGCCGGCCCCTGCGGGCACCATGCCGGTGGTCCTGGGCTCCGGCTGGTCGGGCGTACTGCTGCACGAAGCGGTAGGGCACGGCCTTGAAGGTGACTTCAACCGCAAAGGCAGCTCGGCCTACAGCGGTCGCATGGGCGAAATGGTTGCTTCCAAACTGTGCACCATCGTCGATGACGGCACCCTGGCCGGTCGTCGTGGTTCGTTGAGCGTCGATGACGAAGGCACTCCGACCGAGTGCACAACGCTGATTGAAAACGGCGTGCTCAAGGGCTACATGCAAGACAAGCTCAATGCGCGCCTGATGGGCGTCGCACGTACTGGTAACGGCCGTCGCGAATCTTATGCGCACTTGCCCATGCCGCGCATGACTAACACCTACATGTTGGGTGGTGAAAGTGATCCGGCAGAAATCATCGCCTCGGTTAAAAAGGGCATTTACTGCGCCAATCTGGGCGGTGGTCAGGTCGACATCACCAGTGGCAAGTTTGTGTTTTCCACCAGCGAGGCTTACTTGATCGAAGACGGCAAAATCACTCGCCCAGTCAAAGGCGCGACCCTGATTGGCAACGGGCCGGAAGCGATGAGCAAAGTGTCGATGGTCGGTAACGACCTGTCGCTGGACAGCGGCGTCGGAACCTGTGGCAAGGATGGGCAGTCGGTACCGGTCGGTGTCGGGCAGCCAACCCTGAAAATTGATGCGATTACCGTAGGCGGTACGGGCGGTTGATGGGGAGCGGGTGGGTTGCAGGGCAACCCACCCACGTACGAGATTTAACGCAGACCGCGTTGCGTCTCGTCCAACCCACGAATGTACTTGAACAATTTGCGGCTTGAGGCCGGTGCCTTGTTATGAGCCAGTTCGTGTTTGGCCTGACGGATGACCGAGCGCATTTGCTGGCGGTCAGCCTCAGGGAACTCGACAACAAATTTTTCCAGTACAGCGTCGTCGCCTTCGAGCAGGCGATCACGCCAGCGCTCGAGGTTGTGGAAACGCTCGTTGTATTGGCGAGAAGAGGCATCGACTTGATCGATCAAAGCAAGAATTTCGTCGATCGGTTGATCGCGCATCAGTTTGCCGATGAACATCAGATGGCGCTTGCGCGCAATATGAGCCGTGTGTTTTGGAGCATCTGCCAGAGCCTTACGCATAGCGTCAGTCAAAGGCATTTTGTTCAGCAAATCAGGCTTGAGCGTTGTAAGGCGCTCGCCCAGATCAACCAGAGCATGCAGCTCTTTCTTGACCTGTGTTTTGCTTTTTTCGCCGTCGAAGGCGTCGTCGTAAGAATCAACCATGGTGGCAGTCCGCAAAGAAACGCCGCCATGATAACCAGTCGGAGGCCGCTTGTCCGGCCTGGTCGCTCGGCGGCCCTACCGAAAACAGAATTTGAGTGGAGAAAACCATGAGTGCAGTACAAAGCGTCGGCCCGCAGGCCTTGCCGGCACTGCAACAGCAGGTCGAGCAAATCATCGCCGAAGCCAAGCGCCAGGGCGCCAGCGCCTGCGAAGTCGCGGTGTCGCTGGAGCAGGGCCTGTCGACCTCTGTACGCCAGCGCGAAGTCGAAACCGTTGAGTTCAATCGCGACCAGGGTTTTGGCATCACGCTCTATGTAGGACAGCGCAAAGGCTCGGCCAGCACCTCGGCCAGCGGCCCGGATGCCATCCGCGAAACCGTCGCGGCGGCCTTGGCGATTGCCAAGCACACCTCCGAAGACGAAAGCTCGGGCCTGGCCGACGCCAGCCTGATGGCCCGCGACCTGAAAGATTTTGATGTGTTCCACACGTGGGATATCACGCCAGAGCAAGCCATCGAAAAGGCTTTGGCTTGCGAAGCTGCGGCTTTTGACGCAGACAGCCGCATCAAAAACGCCGACGGCACCACCCTCAGCACCCACCAGGGCTGCCGTGTGTACGGCAACAGCAATGGCTTTATCGGTGGTTCGGCGTCTACCCGCCACAGCTTGAGCTGCGTGATGATCGCCGAAGGCGACGGGCAAATGCAGCGTGACTACTGGTATGACGTGAACTGCCAGGGCGAGTTGCTGATGGACGCCGTCAGCATCGGCCAGCGCGCTGCAGAGCGCGCCGCCCGCCGCCTCGGTTCGCGCCCGGTGCCGACCTGCGAAGTCCCGGTATTGTTTTCGGCCGAACTGGCCGGTGGCTTGTTCGGCAGCTTTTTGGGCGCGATTTCGGGGGGCAACCTGTACCGTAAATCGTCGTTCTTGCTGGACGCGTTGGGGCAGCAGATTTTCCCTGAGTGGCTGACCCTGGACGAGCGTCCGCATCTGGTCCGTGCCATGGGCAGTTCCTCCTTCGATAACGATGGCCTGGCCACTTACGCCAAACCGTTCATCAAAGACGGCGAGCTGGTGTCCTACATCCTCAGCACATACTCGGGCCGAAAACTGGGTCTACCGAGCACCGCCAACGCAGGCGGCGTGCACAACCTGTTTGTGACCCACGGTGACGAAGACCAGGCAGCCCTGATCCGCCGCATGGGCCGAGGTTTGCTGGTGACTGAACTGATGGGCAGCGGCCTCAACATGGTCACGGGCGACTACTCCCGTGGCGCGGCGGGTTTCTGGGTTGAGAACGGTGAAATCCAGTTCCCGGTTCAAGAAGTGACCATCGCGGGCAACATGCGTGACATGTTCAAACAGATCGTTGCCGTGGGTAACGACCTGGAACTGCGCAGCAACATCCGCACCGGCTCGGTGCTGATCGAGCGCATGACCGTCGCGGGCAGCTAAACCTTCCCGGTTGTAATCAAGGCGTATCACCTTCGCGGGTGATACGCCTTTTTTTTAAACCCAACCTCTGTAGGAGCGAGCTTGCCTCGCGATCTTTTACAGGATTAAGAGATCGCGAGACAAAGGTCTGTCCAAGGCAGGCTTGTTTTGATAATCAATATCGCTTAATAATGAATCTCATTATCGAGCGAGCCTAGGTCATGAGTTCAGCCTTGCATGAAGGCCCTTATCTGGAAAGCTGGCGCTGGATGAGCCGCCAGATCCGTTGCGGCCTGGCGCCCGACGAGCCGCGCCTGATTGAGCACTATCTGGCCGAAGGCCGATACCTGGCCGGTTGCACGACGACTTCTCCCTGGATGATTTCTGCTACCGAGTTCCGGCTCTTGCTGGACACCGCCGCTGATACGGCCCTGCCGTGGCACTGGCGCAACCTGTGCCTGGACCATGCATGGCGCCCGCTGCGCGATATGGAAACTCAAGCCCTGTGTAACTGCCGCCTCAAGCGCTGGCAAAGCTTTGCCTGGCAATTGGCGACCTGCGAACTCGAACCTTCAATTTCTTTAACAGAACTGCTGCAAGGATTTCCTGATGAGTAATACGCGTATCGAACGGGACAGCATGGGTGAATTGCACGTGCCTGAGGCCGCGCTGTATGGCGCGCAAACACAGCGTGCGGTTGACAACTTCCCGATCAGCCATCAACGCATGCCCGCGCAATTCATTCGCGCACTGATTCTGGCCAAGGCCGCTGCCGCCAAGGCCAACGTTGAACTCAAGCAAATCAGCGAAGCGCAGGGCAATGCCATTGTCGAAGCCACGCAGATCCTGCTGTCCGGCGATTTCATGGAGCACTTCCCGGTGGATATTTTCCAGACCGGTTCGGGCACCAGTTCCAACATGAACGCCAACGAAGTCATCGCCACACTGGCAACCCGCGTGCTGGGCGAAGTGGTCAACCCCAACGATCACGTCAACTGCGGGCAAAGCAGCAACGACATCATCCCGACCACCATTCACGTCAGCGCTGCACTGGGCTTGCACGAAGAACTGCTGCCGGCCCTCAAGCATCTGGTCGAGGTGATTGAGCACAAGGCCGAGCAGGTTCACGTCTACGTTAAAACCGGGCGTACACACCTGATGGACGCCATGCCGGTGCGCATGAGCCAGGTGCTCAATGGTTGGGCGCAACAGCTCAAGGCCAATATCGAGCACCTGCACAACCTGCAACCGGCCCTGCAGTCGCTGGCCCAGGGCGGCACGGCGGTGGGCACGGGGATCAACGCGCACCCGCAATTCGCCGCGCTGTTCAGCCAGCAACTCAGTGCGCTGACCCACGTGCAATTCACGCCGGGTAAAGACCTGTTTGCCTTGATTGGCTCGCAGGACACCGCCGTATCTGTTTCGGGCCAGCTTAAAGCGACCGCTGTATCGCTGATGAAAATCGCCAACGACCTGCGCTGGATGAACTCTGGCCCGCTGGCAGGCTTGGGCGAAATTGAACTGCAAGGCTTGCAGCCGGGCTCGTCAATCATGCCGGGCAAGGTCAACCCGGTGATCCCGGAAGCCACCGCCATGGTCGCTGCCCAGGTGATCGGCAATGACACGGTGATCACCATCGCCGGGCAGTCAGGCAACTTTGAGCTCAACGTGATGCTGCCGGTGATTGCACACAACCTGTTGAGCAGCATCGAGCTGTTGGCCAACTCCAGCCGCTTGCTGGCCGACAAAGCCATTGCCACCTTCAAGGTCAACGAAGCCAAGCTCAAGGAAGCGCTGTCGCGCAACCCGATTCTGGTCACGGCGCTGAACCCGATCATCGGCTATCAAAAGGCGGCCGAAATTGCCAAGGCCGCCTACCAGCAGGGGCGCCCGGTGATTGATGTGGCCCTTGAGTACACCGATCTGCCGCGCAGCCAGCTTGAAGTCTTGCTCAACCCCGAGAAATTGACCGCCGGCGGCGTTTAACCCCACGCCCCACACACTGCTTTGGAGGTTCACATGGAGCACTGGAAACGCACGATCGAAAGAGCCAACCGCTGTTTCGCTGAGGGCGAGCTGGTCGATGCCCGAGAACATTACTTGCAGGCGCTGGCACTGGCACAAGTGCTGTTTGAGCGCTGGAGTGATGCCGACGAAGCAGTGGCGGCCTGTGTCATTTCCCACCACAACCTGGCGGATCTGCATTTGCGCCTTAACCAGCCGGAGGAGAGTGTTGAGTACCTGTGCGCGATTCACCAGCGGTTACTGCAAACCATGCAGAACCCCCGCCTGGCGCCTGCGCTGCGTGAAGCCGCGCTGCGTCAGAGCAGCAAAACTTACGTTGAGCTTTTGAACTTTATCAGCGATCACGGCGAATACCCGCGTTCTGAACTGTTGCTCAAAAGCCCTGTGGCTCAGTCAAGTCACGAATTCTCAACCGTCAGCGGCCATCACTCAGGAGCACATTGATATGACTTACACCTTGCCTGCCTTGCCTTACGCCTACGACGCGCTTGAGCCGCATATCGATGCGCAAACCATGGAAATTCACTACACCAAGCACCACCAGACTTACATCAACAACCTCAATGCCGCGGTTGACGGCACGGAGTGGGCAAAATGGCCAGTTGAAAAACTGGTCGCCAGCGTCCAGGAGCTGCCTGAAAACCTGCGTGCAGCGGTGATCAATCAGGGCGGCGGGCATGCTAACCACTCACTGTTCTGGGAAGTCATGAGCCCAACCGGCGGCGGCACCCCAAAGGACGCATTGGCCAAGGCTATTGATGAACAGTTGGGTGGGCTGGAGACGTTCAAGGAAAACTTCACCAAAGCGGCCCTGACCCGTTTCGGCAGTGGCTGGGCCTGGCTCAGCGTGACCCCGGAGAAAAAACTGGTCATCGAAAGCAGCGGTAACCAGGACAGCCCGCTGATGAACGGCAACACCCCGATTCTGGGGCTGGACGTTTGGGAACACGCTTACTACCTGCGTTATCAGAACCGCCGCCCGGAATACATTAATGCGTTTTACAACGTGATTAATTGGCCCGAAGTCGAGCGGCGCTATGCAGCTGCGATTGCCTAAGCCGACCCAGAAGGATTCAGGCAGATTATGGGCACGCAAATATTAGCGGTGAGTGGCGTGCGGATGTTCCGCTATGCGCTGGGCACGCTCTTGCTGTTGGCGGGCACGGCCTTGCTGGTGGCCAAGGGGTTGGTCTGGCTGGATCTTGAGCCCAGGTTGTTGCGAGCACTGCAAGGCGGTGCGCTGTGTGCGCTGGGCACCGCCTTGGGCGCCGTGCCGGTATTGGTTATCCGCAAAATGCCGGTTGCGGTGAGCGACACCTTGCTGGGTTTTGGGGCGGGGGTCATGTTGGCGGCCACGGCATTCTCATTGATTGTGCCGGGCATTGCGGCGGCGCAAAATCTTGGGCTGTCGTCATGGGGCGCTAGCGGCCTGGTCAGTGCGGGTATTTTGCTGGGGGCATTTTTTCTGTTTCTGGTCGACCTCAAGGTCTCCGGGGCTGCCCCTGAAATGATCATCAGCAAGCCCGGCGAGCCCGTGATTGCGCCGCGCATCTGGCTGTTCGTGATTGCCATCATTGCGCACAACATCCCGGAAGGGATGGCGGTCGGGGTGTCAGCGGGCGGCGGCATGCCAGATGCTGACAGCCTGGCGATGGGCATTGCCTTGCAGGACGTCCCGGAGGGCCTGGTGATTGCGCTGGTACTGGCGGGTGCAGGCATGTCGCGGGTCAAGGCGTTCTTGATCGGTGCGGCCTCCGGCCTGGTAGAGCCGGTGTTTGCGCTGCTGTGTGCCTGGCTGGTCAACCTGGCCGAAGTGTTATTGCCGTTTGGACTGGCGTTGGCGGCGGGTGCGATGTTGTTGGTGGTCACTCAAGAAGTGATCCCCGAATCGCGGCGCAACGGTCACGAAAAGCTCGCAAGCCTGGGCTTGTGCATCGGCTTTTGCCTGATGATGGTGATGGACACCGCACTGGGCTAACGCCCGCATTGATGCCCTAAAAACCCGTAGGAGCGAGCTTGCCTCGCGATCTTTTGATCTTAAAAGATCGCGAGGCAAGCTCGCGCCTACGGTACGCCGGGCTGTTCTTCACTCACCCTCATCGAAGTAGTTGTTGATGAGTTTGACCAGTGCGTCGAGCGCTTCCTGTTCCTGCTCGCCTTCAGTCTTCAAATGGATCTTGGTGCCTTTGCCGGCAGCGAGCATCATCATGGCCATGATGCTCTTGCCGTCAACCATAGATTCAGGAGTGCGGCCCGCTCTTACCTGACACGGAAACTTCCCGGCGACGCCGACGAACTTTGCTGATGCCCGAGCGTGCAAGCCCAGTTTGTTGATGATTTCGATTTCCAGAGCAGGCATCGCGGGGTGGGTCCTTTCAAGTCAGGTCGCGGTGGCGAACCTGGACGTTCTTAAGAGTTTCTTGCAGGCATTTGCCAAGCCGCTCGGTCAGGTACACCGAGCGGTGATGGCCGCCTGTGCAGCCGATAGCAATGGTCACATAAGCACGATTGCTGGCGGCAAAGCGGGGTAGCCATTTAAGCAGGTAGCTGGAGATGTCCTGAAACATCTCTTCAACATCCGGCTGTGCGGCGAGGTAATCCGCCACGGGTTGATCCAGGCCCGACTGCTCGCGCAGTTCCGGTTTCCAATACGGGTTGGGCAGGCAGCGCACGTCAAACACCAGGTCAGCGTCTACCGGCATGCCGCGCTTGAAGCCAAACGATTCAATCAGGAACGCAGTACCCGGTTCGGGCTTGTTCAGCAGGCGCAACTTGATCGTATCGCGCAACTGATACAGGTTCAGATTGGTGGTGTTGACGGTCAGGTCGGCAAGGTCGGCAATTGGCCCCAGCAAGTGAGTTTCATCGCGAATGGCTTCTGCCAGCGAGCGGCTTTCACTGCTCAGCGGGTGCCGGCGACGAGTTTCCGAGAAGCGCTTGAGCAGGGTTTCTTCATCGGCATCCAGATACAGGACATCGCACTGGATATGCCGGTTGCGCACCTCTTCAAGCAATTGCGGAAAGCGTGACAGGTGGCTCGGCAGGTTACGCGCATCAATGGAGACGGCGACCAGCGGTTGCGGTAATTCTGTGTGGATCAGTGCGCGTTCCGCCAGCTCAGGCAGCAAGCCGGCCGGCAGGTTGTCGATGCAATAAAAACCGTTGTCTTCGAGGACCGCGAGGGCTGTACTTTTTCCGGAGCCGGAGCGTCCGCTGACAATGACTAAGCGCATGATTAATGACCGTTCTGTACGTCCAGAACAACCTGATACAACGCTTCGTTGCTGGGTGCGCTGCGCAATCTTTCGCGCACGTCTTTGCGGTCGAGCATGCTGGCGATCTGCCGGAGCAGTTCCAGGTGCGCATCGGTAGCCGCTTGTGGCACCAGCAAAACGAACAAAAGGTCGACCGGTGCGCCATCGATGGCGTCGAAATCTATGGGGGCGTCCAGGTGCAGCAAGGCGCTGATGGGCGACTCGCAGCCAGCCAGACGGCAGTGAGGTATTGCGATGCCGTTGCCAAAACCGGTGGAGCCCAGTTTTTCACGGGCGATCAGCGCCTCAAACACTTTTTGCGCGTCCAGATCAGGTACTTCCCGGCTGATCAGGTTGGCAACTTGTTCGAGTGCGCGCTTTTTACTGCCGCCCGGCGCGTTCACCAAGGAACGGCCGGGGGTCAGGATATTTTCAAGTCGAATCATGGTGATGGAGTATTAACGACCCGTTGCGCCCTGGAGCTGCCTTTGGGTCTTTTCCTTATGCTTTATCAGTTGGCGATCAAGCTTCTCGTAGAGGCTGTCGATAGCGGCGTACATGTCTTCATTGACCGCATTGGCGACAACTTCTCCACCGGGAATATTGAGAGTGGCTTCGATTTTCTGTTGAAGCTTTTCAACAGAGAGGATCACCTGCACGTTGGTGATTTTGTCGTAGTGCTGTTCCAGGCGTTTGAGTTTGTCATCGATCGATTTGCGCAGTGCTGGGGTGACTTCCAGATGTTGTCCACTGATGTTGACTTGCATACAGTTTCTCCTTCTGTTGCCATTGCATAAAGTGACAGGCCGAAGCGCCTGCCACTGAAACGCTGTGACCCGTACTTACATCAAACGCTTGCGTTCGCTCGAAGGCGCAATCCCAAGGGATTCGCGGTACTTGGCGACGGTCCGACGGGCCACCTGAATACCTTGTGCCTCCAGTAAACCAGCGATCTTGCTGTCACTCAACGGCTTTTTCTGATTTTCAGCGGCGACCAGTTTTTTGATGATCGCGCGGATCGCGGTGGACGAGCATTCACCGCCTTCCGAGGTGCTGACGTGGCTGGAAAAAAAGTACTTCAATTCATAAATACCGCGCGGGGTATGCATGAATTTTTGTGTGGTGACGCGCGAAATCGTTGATTCGTGCATGCCGACCGCTTCTGCGATGTCATGCAGTACCAGCGGCTTCATGGCCTCATCGCCATATTCCAGAAAGCCACGCTGATGCTCGACGATTTGGGTCGCTACTTTCATCAGTGTTTCATTGCGGCTCTGCAGGCTTTTGATAAACCAGCGGGCTTCTTGCAACTGGTTGCGCATGAAGGTGTTGTCGGCGCTGGTGTCGGCACGGCGCACGAAGCCTGCGTATTGCGGGTTGACCCGCAGGCGTGGCACCGACTCCTGGTTCAGCTCGACCAGCCAGCGGTCGTTGTCCTTGCGAACGATGACGTCAGGAACCACGTATTCCGCTTCGCTGGACTCGATTTGCGAACCCGGACGCGGGTTGAGGCTTTGCACCAGTTCAATGACCTGGCGCAGCTCGTCTTCCTTGAGCTTCATGCGCCGCATCAGCTGGCTGTAGTCACGTGCGCCGAGCAAGTCGATGTAGTCAGTGACCAGACGCTTGGCTTCGTTGATCCAGGGCGTCTTGGCGGGCAACTGGCGCAATTGCAGCAGCAAGCACTCGCCCAGGTTACGGGCGCCAATGCCGGCTGGCTCAAATTGTTGAATGCGGTGCAGGACGGCTTCGATCTCGTCGAGTTCGATATCGAGTTCCGGATCAAAGGCTTCCAGAATTTCTTCGAGTGTTTCGTCGAGGTAACCCTGGTTGTTGATGCAGTCGATGAGTGTCACAGCGATCAGGCGATCGGTGTCCGACATCGGTGCCAGGTTCAATTGCCACAACAGATGGCTTTGCAGGCTCTCGCCGGCCGAGGTGCGGGTGGTGAAGTCCCACTCGTCATCATCGCTGCTGGGCAGGCTGCTGGCGCTGGTCTGGTAGATGTCTTCCCAGGCCGTGTCGACCGGCAGTTCGTTGGGGATACGCTCGCTCCAGTCGCCGTCTTCCAGATTGTCCACGGTAGGGGCGGACTCTTGCTGGTAGGAAGGCTCCTGAATATCGCTGTTGGGTTTTTGCTCGATGTTGTCGGCCAGAGGGTCCGAGTTGTCGAAGTCGTCGCCTTCTTCCTGGCGTTCGAGCATCGGATTGGATTCCAGGGCCTCCTGGATTTCCTGTTGCAGGTCCAGGGTCGACAGTTGGAGCAAACGGATGGCCTGTTGCAGCTGAGGCGTCATCGTCAGCTGCTGGCCCATTCTCAAGACTAGCGATGGTTTCATGGCAGGGGCTTAACACCTTATTCGCCGGCGCGCATGGCGCCATCCACTACAGGGCGCGTGAGCGCCAAACTTAAGCAAATTATATGCCTGAAAGCGGGGCGTTTGCCTAGGGGGCATTTTTAATAAGTTTGTGCTAGGGCGGCAATCTGCGGGAGGGCGCCACTTGAAGGATTCGGCAACATGGGCGGTTGCCTGATGCTTCAAATGGCGCTCAGGGTACAGCTTTAGAGGCGGAACTCGTGGCCCAGATACACTTCTCGCACCAACTTGTTGGCGAGAATCGTTTCAGCATCGCCTTCAGCGATCAATTGACCGTCGTTGACGATATAGGCTGTTTCGCAAATATCGAGCGTCTCACGGACGTTGTGGTCAGTGATCAGCACGCCAATGCCTTTGGCCTTGAGGTGGTGAATGATTTGCTTGATATCGCCCACCGAGATGGGGTCAACGCCTGCAAAAGGTTCATCGAGCAGGATGAACTTGGGGTTGGTCGCCAGGGCGCGGGCGATTTCTACACGGCGACGCTCACCGCCGGACAGGCTCATGCCGAGGTTGTCGCGGATGTGATTGATATGGAACTCCTGCAGCAGGCTTTCCAGCTCTTTGCGGCGGCCAGCCTTGTCGAGCTCCTTGCGTGTCTCAAGAATCGCCATGATGTTATCGGCGACCGACAGCTTGCGGAAGATCGAGGCTTCTTGCGGCAGGTAGCCGATGCCGGCGCGTGCGCGACCGTGCATGGGCTGGTGGCTGACGTCCAGGTCGTCGATCAGCACACGGCCCTGATCCGCTTGTACCAGGCCGACAATCATGTAGAAGCAGGTGGTTTTACCCGCGCCGTTAGGCCCGAGCAAACCGACGATCTGCCCACTGTCGATCGACAGGCTGACATCGCGTACCACTTGGCGACTCTTGTAGCTTTTAGCCAGATGCTGGGCTTTCAGGGTTGCCATTACTGGGCCTTCTGCTGGTCGGTTTTACTCTTTGGCTGGATCACCATGTCAATGCGTGGACGAGGCGCAGTGACGTTCGTGCCATTGGCCCGGCCGGCATTGGCGACTTGCTTCACGGTGTCGTAGACGATCTTCTCGCCTTCGGTCGTGTTGCCTTCGTTGATGACTTTAGCCTTGTCGATCAGCACGATGCGGTTTTGCGGCGCGTGATATTGAATCGTCACGGCGTACGCCTGAACCGGTTTTGGATCACCGACTTTTTGCAGTTGTTCGAAATACGCCAGGTTGCCGACCGAGGTCACCACGTCAATATCGCCCGCTGCGGTGCGGGTAAGGGTGACGGTGTTACCGGTAATTTTCATGGACCCTTGGGTGATGATCACATCGCCCTTGTAAGTCGCAACGCCTTGTTTGTCATCCAGTTGGGCTTCGTCGGCCTGGATACGGATAGGCTGCTTGTTGTCATCCGGCAGAGCCCAGGCGCTCGCGCTTCCCAGTGCTGCGCTCAGGCTGAGCAATAAAGGGAGGGTTTTAACGAGACTCATACTGTCCTCTTACGTTGGACAGCAGGTCCATCCTGCCGTCTTTCAAATATGCTTTCATTCCCTTACCAGTCGTCACACCACCGGCGCCGTCGATTCTAACGTCTCGGTCGGTCTGCGCATATTCCTTCTGCGGGAATACAGTCATGCGGGTCGTGGTAATAATCGTAGTGCGGTTTTTATCGTCGGTGCGTGCAACGCGCACAGAATCGATGAGTTCGACCTGAGTACCGTCCGGGTTAACTTCGCCGCGCTCGCTCTGAACGTGCCACGGGAAGGGTGTGCCGCGGAAAATTTGCATGTCTGGCTTGGTCATTAATGTGACTTCAGAAGCCTGCAAATGTTCGACCTTGTCAGATGTCAGCTCATATTGCAGCTTGCCATCGGGCAAGAACTGCAGGCTGTGAGCATTGATTGCGTAATAGTCGATAGCGGTGTCATCGACAGGCGCAACAGGCTTGTCGAGAAAGCGCTCCGGGCTGATATTCCAGTAGCCAACGGCCGCAAACAGCGCGGCAATGACTGCGAATAACAGAATGTTGCGAATCTTTTTACTCAGCATAAAACGCTCTATAAGTAGGCGGCGAGGGCTGCATCAAGGCGCCCTTGAGCGCGCAGGATCAGCTCGCAAAATTCGCGGGCGGCACCTTCGCCACCGCGTGCCTGGGTAGTGCCGTGGGCGTGCTCGCGAACAAAACCGGCAGCGTTGGCCACCGCCATGCCCAGGCCGACCCGGCGTATGACGGGCAGGTCGGGCAGGTCGTCACCCAAGTAGGCAACCTGTTCATAGCTTAGGCCGAGTTGGCCGAGAAGCTCGTCCAATACCACCAATTTATCTTCGCGCCCCTGATAGAGGTGCGGGATGCCCAGGTTTTGTGCGCGCCGTTCAACGACCGGGGTCTTGCGACCACTGATGATTGCGGTCTGCACACCGCCAGCCATCAGCATCTTGATGCCTTGGCCGTCCAGAGTGTTGAAGGTCTTGAATTCGCTGCCGTCTTCGAGGAAGTACAGGCGACCGTCGGTCAGTACACCGTCGACGTCAAAAACAGCGAGTTTGATGTGTTTGCCACGCTCAAGCAGATCGCTGGTCATTACATTACTCCTGCGCGCAACAAGTCGTGCATGTTCAAGGCGCCCACCGGGCGATCATCCTTGTCGACCACGACCAGCGCGCTGATCTTGTGGTCTTCCATGATTTTCAGGGCTTCGGCGGCCAGCATGTCGGCCTTGGCCGTTTTGCCGTGCGGCGTCATGACCGAATCGATGGTTGCATTGCGAATATCGATTTCGCGGTCCAGGGTGCGGCGCAAGTCGCCGTCAGTGAAGATCCCGGCCAGTCGCCCGTCTTCTTCAACGACAACGGTCATGCCAAGGCCTTTGCGGGTCATTTCCATCAAGGCGTCTTTAAGCAAGGTGCCGCGGACCACGTTTGGCAGTTCATCGCCAGAGTGCATCACGTTGTCGACTTTCAGCAGCAGGCGACGGCCCAGGGCGCCACCGGGGTGCGAGAAGGCGAAGTCTTCGGCGGTAAAGCCGCGCGCTTCGAGCAATGCCACGGCCAGGGCGTCGCCCATGACCAGCGCTGCGGTGGTCGAGGAAGTCGGCGCCAGGTTCAGTGGGCAGGCTTCGTGGGCAACATGAACGTTGAGGTTCACCTCGGCGGCTTTGGCCAGCGTCGAGTTCGGGTTGCCGGTCACGCTGATCAGCTTGATGCCCAGGCGCTTGATCAGTGGCAGCAGGGTAACGATTTCGGCCGTGGTGCCGGAGTTCGACAAGGCCAGAATGATGTCATCGCTGGTGATCATGCCCATGTCGCCATGGCTGGCTTCTGCGGGATGAACAAAAAAAGCCGTGGTGCCGGTGCTGGCCAGGGTGGCGGCAATTTTATTGCCGACATGCCCGGATTTGCCCATGCCGACCACGACAACCCGGCCTTTACTTGCCAGAATCATCTCGCAAGCGCGTACGAAATCAGCGTCGATATGAGCCAGCAAACCTTCGACGGCTTCCAGTTCAAGACGGATAGTACGGTGGGCAGATTGAATCAGGTCGCTGGATTGGCTCATGTTTGAAGTCGGGTAGCCTGAGAAAAGGCGACGATTATAGCGGTTATGCGCAATTCCCTCACGCTTGATCGTGATGCTTTGTTGCACCAGGTTACAAGTCAGTGTCAGGACTGCGGTTAATTTGGCATTTATTAACTGTCTGGAACCTGTGAGGGCACTCCTTCGGTCTTGGGCGGTCAGTATCAGCAGTGCTATAGTTCGCCGCCAGTTCGGCCCGCTCAGGAGCGCGAGCTTCTTAATAAGAAGCATGGTGTCCGGGTGAGAGGCAGAAGCTGCATCGCAAGGAGTTTAGATGAGCGCCGATAACGCCTACGCGGTCGAGCTGAAGGGAGTGTCCTTCAAGCGCGGTTCGCGCAGCATCTTCAATAATGTCGATATTCGAATTCCGCGTGGCAAAGTCACGGGAATCATGGGCCCGTCCGGCTGCGGCAAGACTACCCTGTTACGTTTGATGGGCATGCAACTGCGTCCCAGCAGCGGCGAAGTGTGGGTCAATGGCCAGAATCTGCCGACCCTGTCACGCAGCGACCTGTTCGATGCGCGCAAGCACATGGGCGTGTTGTTCCAGAGTGGCGCGTTGTTCACCGACCTGGACGTGTTCGAAAACGTAGCGTTCCCGCTGCGGGTTCACACCCAACTGCCAGAAGACATGATCCGTGACATCGTGCTGCTTAAATTGCAGGCCGTGGGGCTGCGCGGGGCAATCGATCTGATGCCCGATGAGCTGTCGGGCGGCATGAAGCGCCGGGTAGCCCTGGCGCGGGCGATTGCCATGGATCCGCAAATCCTGATGTATGACGAACCCTTTGTTGGCCAGGACCCGATTGCCATGGGGGTTCTGGTGCGGCTGATCCGTCTGCTCAACGACGCGTTGGGCATCACCAGCATTGTGGTGTCCCACGACCTGGCGGAGACGGCGAGTATTTCTGACTATCTCTATGTCGTTGGCGATGGCCAGGTACTGGGGCAGGGCACGCCAGAAGAACTGATGAATGCGGATAACCCGCGCATTCGTCAATTCATGAACGGCGATCCGGACGGCCCGGTTCCGTTCCATTTTCCGGCGTCGGACTACCGAACCGATCTTCTGGGGAAGCGTTAATGCCCAAAAAATCAATGATTGACCGAATCGGGTTATTCGGCAGAGCCGGGATCGACATGGTCTCGGTACTGGGCCGTTCGACCATCTTCCTGTTCCATGCATTGCTTGGGCGTGGCGGCATTGGCGGCGGGTTTGGGCTGTTGCTCAAACAACTGCACTCTGTGGGCGTCATGTCGCTGGTCATCATCGTGGTGTCCGGTATTTTTATCGGCATGGTGCTGGCGCTGCAGGGCTTCAGTATCTTGTCCAGCTACGGTTCCGAGCAGGCGGTAGGGCAAATGGTTGCCTTGACCCTGTTGCGTGAGCTGGGGCCGGTGGTGACTGCCTTGCTGTTCGCCGGGCGTGCCGGGTCGGCGCTGACCGCCGAAATCGGCAACATGAAATCAACCGAACAGTTGTCCAGCCTGGAAATGATCGGTGTTGACCCGCTCAAATACATCATTGCGCCACGTTTGTGGGCCGGGTTCATTTCCCTGCCGGTGTTGGCGATGATTTTCAGTGTGGTCGGGATCTGGGGCGGTTCGTGGGTGGCAGTCGACTGGCTGGGTGTCTACGACGGTTCCTACTGGGCCAACATGCAGAACAGTGTGACCTTCAGTGGTGACGTGATTAACGGGATCATCAAAAGTATCGTGTTTGCTTTTGTAGTGACCTGGATTGCTGTGTTTCAAGGTTATGACTGCGAGCCCACATCAGAGGGGATCAGCCGTGCCACTACCAAAACCGTGGTGTATGCCTCTCTGGCAGTCCTCGGGTTGGACTTCATTTTGACTGCCTTGATGTTTGGAGATTTCTGATGCAAAACCGCACCATGGAAATCGGTGTCGGCCTGTTCCTGCTGGCTGGCATCCTGGCTTTACTGTTACTTGCCCTGCGAGTCAGTGGGCTGTCGCCGACTGCCAGCACGGACACCTACAAACTCTATGCCTACTTTGACAACATCGCCGGTCTGACGGTGCGCGCCAAAGTCACCATGGCAGGCGTCACCATCGGCAAGGTCACGGCAATTGACCTGGACCGTGACAACTTCACGGCACGCGTCACCCTGCAAGTGGAAAAGGATGTGAATAACCTGCCGACGGACTCGACAGCGTCTATCCTCACAGCCGGGCTGTTGGGCGAGAAGTACATCGGTATCAGCGTGGGCGGGGATGACGTTGTGCTCAAGGATGGCGGCACCATTCACGACACGCAATCGTCGCTGGTCCTCGAAGACCTGATCGGCAAGTTCCTCATGAACACCGTTAGCAAAGAAGCCAAATAAGGAGCCTTAAGATGATTTCTCTCTTGCGCCGTGGCCTGCTGGTAATGTTGGCGGCGGCTTTGCCGATGATGGCGAGTGCTGCGCCGGGTCAGTCTCCCCATGACATCGTGACCGACACCACCACTCGACTGCTGGCTGACCTGTCCGCCAACAAAGAAAAATACAAAGCAAGCCCGACCGAGTTTTACGATGCCCTGAACAACATCGTTGGGCCGGTTGTGGACGTTGACGGTGTTTCCAAAAGCATCATGACCGTCAAGTATTCGCGCAGGGCCACCCCCGCACAGATGCAGCGCTTTCAGGACAACTTCAAGCGCAGCCTGATCCAGTTTTACGGCAACGCCTTGCTTGAGTTCAAGAACGAGGGCATCAGCGTCGGTGACGCCAAGCAACAGACCAATGGCGATAATGTCTCTGTACCGATGACGGTCAAAGGTGCCAATGGTGCGGTTTACCCTGTTTCCTACACGCTGACCCAAGTGGATGGCGAGTGGAAAGTACGTAACGTCATCATCAACGGTATCAACATCGGCAAGTTGTTCCGTGATCAGTTCGCCGATGCCATGCAGCGCAACGGCAATGATCTGGACAAGACCATTGATGGCTGGGCCGGCGAAGTCGCCAAGGCCAAGGAAAAAACCGACGAGAAGCTGAGCCAATGACTGACGCCGCCATAACCCTGGCTGGCGAAAGCGAGCTGCGCCTGAGTGGCGTACTCGACTATCAGACTGGCCCGCGCTTGCGCAAGGAAGGCCAGGCCCTGATCAAAAAGGCCTTGGCCAAAGCCCTGGTGGTGGATTGCTCGGCGGTCACCAAGTCCAGCAGCGTGGGCTTGTCCCTACTGCTGTGCTACATCCGTGACGCACAAGCCCTGAACAAGCCAATGAGCATTACCGGTTTGCCCGAAGACATGCGTGAAATCGCTAAAGTTTCGGGTCTGACCGAGTTGCTGGCACATCATTAATAGCCATTTATAAAAAAGCCCCCCGTCAGAGTCCTGTTATACGGGGTTCGCAGGCGCGGGGCTTTTTTGTATGATGGCCGACCCGCGCGCGTTAGGCGCCGATTGAGGTTGAGCATGCAGGCCGTAGAAGTTAAGAGCTTTCTTGAAGAGAAGCTGCCTGAAATCCAGGTAGAAGTTGAAGGCGAAGGCTGCAACTTTCAGCTGAACGTGATTAGTGACGAGCTGGCGGCCTTGAGCCCGGTCAAACGTCAACAAAGCATCTATACCCATTTGAACCCGTGGATCGCTGATGGCAGCATCCATGCGGTGACTATGAAATTCTTCAGCCGCGCGGCCTGGGCCGAGCGCACCTGAGCCCCCTTGGCGTCGAGATTGTTATGGATAAATTGATTATTACCGGCGGTGCCCGTCTTGATGGCGAAATCCGTATTTCCGGTGCGAAGAACTCTGCTTTGCCGATTCTGGCTGCGACCTTGCTGTGCAATGGCCCGGTCACGGTTGGCAACCTGCCGCATTTGCATGACATCACCACCATGATCGAGCTGTTCGGTCGCATGGGCATTGAGCCGGTGATCGACGAGAAGCTCAGCGTCGAAATCAACCCGAACACCATCAAGACCTTGGTTGCACCGTACGAGTTGGTGAAAACCATGCGTGCGTCGATCCTGGTGCTGGGCCCGATGGTTGCACGCTTCGGTGAAGCAGAAGTTGCCCTGCCTGGCGGTTGCGCCATCGGCTCGCGTCCAGTCGACCTGCACATCCGCGGCCTAGAAGCCATGGGCGCAGTGATTGACGTCGAAGGTGGCTACATCAAGGCCAAGGCGCCAGAAGGCGGCTTGCGCGGTGCCAACTTCTTCTTTGATACCGTCAGCGTAACCGGTACCGAAAACATCATGATGGCCGCAGCTCTGGCCAATGGCCGCAGCGTATTGCAGAACTCTGCGCGCGAGCCTGAAGTGGTTGACCTGGCCAACTTCCTGAACGCCATGGGCGCCAAGGTAAGCGGCGCTGGAACTGACACCATCACCATTGATGGCGTTAAAGAGCTGCACCCGGCAACTTACCGCGTGATGCCGGACCGTATCGAAACCGGTACTTACCTGGTGGCTGCCGCTGTAACCGGCGGTCGCGTGAAGGTTAAGGACACCGATCCGACCATCCTCGAAGCCGTTCTTGAGAAACTCAAGGAAGCGGGCGCCGAGATCACCACCGGCGAAGACTGGATCGAGCTGAACATGCACGGCAAACGCCCGAAGGCGGTCAACGTGCGTACGGCTCCGTACCCGGCGTTCCCGACGGACATGCAAGCGCAGTTCATTTCGCTCAACGCCATTGCCGAAGGCACCGGCGCAGTGATCGAGACCATCTTCGAAAACCGCTTCATGCACGTTTACGAACTGCACCGCATGGGCGCCAAGATCCAGGTTGAAGGCAACACGGCCATCGTCACCGGCACTGAAACGCTCAAAGGCGCGCCGGTCATGGCCACCGACCTGCGTGCTTCGGCCAGCCTGGTTATTTCGGCCCTGGTGGCTGAAGGCGACACCCTGATCGACCGCATCTACCACATAGACCGTGGCTACGAGTGCATCGAAGAAAAACTGCAAATGCTGGGTGCCAAAATCCGCCGCGTTCCGGGCTAGTTTTGGGGTTTGGCATCATGGGCACAGGGATCGTGTCCAGCTGCCAGGTGACGTAAGCGCTCCCACGCGTTACCTTACCTGGCCTTGAATCGTTCAAGTCGAGCTTGATATCAGGCTCGATGCATGTCCGGCGCCGATTGCGCCGGGCATAAGTACCCTGATAAGGACTTACGTTTCCCATGTTGACCATTGCACTGTCCAAGGGCCGTATCCTTGACGACACCCTGCCGCTTCTGGCTGAAGCAGGCATTGTGCCGACCGAGAATCCGGACAAAAGCCGCAAGCTGATCATCCCGACCTCCCAGCCGGACGTCCGTCTGCTGATCGTCCGTGCCACCGATGTACCAACGTATGTCGAGCATGGTGCCGCCGACCTCGGTGTCGCGGGCAAAGATGTGCTGATGGAATACGGCGGCCAGGGTCTTTACGAGCCGCTGGACCTTCAGATTGCCCAATGCAAGCTGATGACAGCCGGTGCTGTCGGCGCCGCCGAACCTAAAGGCCGCCTGCGCGTTGCCACCAAGTTCGTCAATATCGCCAAGCGTTACTACGCCGAACAAGGCCGTCAGGTCGACATCATCAAGCTCTACGGCTCGATGGAACTGGCTCCGCTGATCGGCTTGGCCGACAAAATCATCGACGTCGTCGATACCGGTAACACCCTGCGTGCCAACGGCCTTGAGCCACAAGATTTCATCGCCGCCATCAGTTCCCGTCTGGTGGTCAACAAAGCGTCGATGAAAATGCAGCACGCCCGCATTCAAGCCCTGATCGATACCCTGCGCAAAGCAGTCGAGTCTCGACACCGCGGCTGACACACCTGCGCGACCCTGGATCCAGCATCTTTACGTCGCGCCCATCCATCCGTGTAATAGCCAGAAATTTCAGGTACCCACGCGGATGGCTTGGTAGTCTTGCCGTGCCTGATACTTGCATCCCTTAATTCCAAGCAAACGCCCATTACCGAGGCCCTCGCTATGACCGCTCCCACTGCAATTCGCCGACTCAACGCTGCTGACCCGGACTTCGCGCAGCATCTGGATCATCTGCTGAGCTGGGAAAGTGTGTCTGACGACTCGGTCAACCAGCGTGTGCTCGACATCATCAAAGCCGTTCGCGAGCGTGGCGATGCCGCGTTGGTAGAGTTCACCCAGCGTTTTGACGGCTTGAGCGTTAACTCCATGGCCGACTTGATCCTGCCGCGTGAGCGCCTGGAACTGGCCTTGACCCGCATCACCGACGCGCAGCGTGAAGCGCTGGAAAAAGCCGCACAGCGTGTGCGCAGCTACCACGAAAAACAGAAGCAAGACTCCTGGAGCTACACCGAAGCCGACGGCACCGTGCTGGGGCAGAAGGTCACGCCACTGGACCGCGCCGGTCTGTACGTGCCGGGCGGCAAAGCGTCGTATCCATCTTCCGTGTTGATGAACGCGATCCCGGCCAAAGTGGCAGGTGTGGGCGAAGTGGTCATGGTCGTGCCCACGCCGCGTGGTGAAATCAACGAGCTGGTTCTCGCTGCTGCCTGCATTGCCGGGGTTGACCGGGTGTTCACCATCGGTGGCGCCCAGGCCGTTGCAGCGCTGGCCTATGGCACTGAAAGCGTGCCGCAAGTCGACAAGGTGGTCGGGCCGGGCAACATCTACGTGGCCACCGCCAAGCGCCATGTGTTTGGCCAAGTGGGTATCGATATGATCGCCGGGCCTTCGGAAATCCTCGTGGTCTGCGACGGCCTGACCGACCCGGACTGGATTGCCATGGACCTGTTCTCCCAGGCCGAGCACGACGAAGACGCGCAAGCGATTCTGGTCAGCCCGGATGCCGAGTTCCTCGACAAAGTGGCCGCCAGCATCGCCAAACTGCTGCCGACCATGGAACGTGCCGACATCATCAACACCTCAATCAATGGCCGTGGCGCGTTGATTCTGGTGAATGACATGCAGCAAGCCATGGACGTTGCCAACCGCATTGCCCCGGAACACCTGGAGCTGTCGGTGGCAGACCCGCAAGCCTGGTTGCCGCAGATCCGTCACGCCGGGGCCATCTTCATGGGCCGTCACACCTCCGAAGCTCTGGGCGATTACTGCGCAGGCCCGAACCACGTATTGCCGACGTCGGGTACCGCACGTTTCTCGTCGCCGCTGGGTGTGTACGACTTCCAGAAGCGCTCATCGATCATTTTTTGCTCGGAGCAGGGCGCTTCTGACCTGGGCAAAACCGCTTCGATTCTGGCCCGTGGCGAGTCGTTGACCGGCCACGCCCGCAGTGCTGAATACCGGATCATCGCCGACACCGAACAGGGGCAATAAGCATGAGCAAATTCTGGAGTTCGTTCGTTAAAGAGCTGGTGCCCTACGTGCCGGGTGAGCAGCCAAAACTGACCAAACTGGTCAAGCTCAACACCAACGAGAACCCTTACGGGCCATCGCCCAAAGCGCTGGCTGCGATGCAGGCCGAAGTTAACGACAACCTGCGTCTGTACCCGGATCCGAACAGCGACTTGCTCAAGCAGGCGGTGGCCGAGTATTACGGCGTACAGACCAACCAGGTGTTTCTCGGCAACGGTTCTGACGAAGTGCTGGCGCACATCTTCAATGGCCTGTTGCAGCACGACAAACCGCTGTTGTTCCCGGACATCAGCTACAGCTTCTACCCGGTGTACTGCGGCCTCTATGGCATCGAGTTCGACGCGGTGCCGCTGGATGAGCAGTTCCAGATCCAGCCCGCAGACTACGCCAAGCCCAACGGCGGCATCATCTTCCCGAACCCTAACGCGCCGACGGGCTGCTTGCTGGCGCTGGACGCCATTGAGCAAATGCTCAAGGCCAGCCCGGACTCAGTGGTTGTGGTGGACGAAGCCTACATCGACTTTGGTGGTGAAACCGCCATCAGCCTGGTGGACCGCTATCCGAACCTGCTGGTGACCCAAACCCTGTCCAAATCGCGCTCGCTGGCCGGTTTGCGGGTGGGCCTGGCGGTGGGCCATCCTGACCTGATCGAAGCCCTGGAACGGATTAAAAACAGCTTCAACTCCTACCCGCTGGACCGCATCGCCATCGTCGGCGCGGCTGCGGCTTTTGCCGACCGTGACTATTTCGCGCAGACCTGTCGGGCGGTCATCGACAGCCGCGAGCACGTGGTCGGTCAGTTGAAAGCGTTGGGTTTTGAAGTGTTGCCGTCGGCGGCGAACTTTATTTTTGCCCGCCACCCGGAACACGATGCGGCAGCACTGGCGGCCAAATTGCGTGAACAGGGCGTGATCGTGCGCCACTTCAAGCAACTGCGCATCGCCCAGTTCCTGCGCATCAGCATCGGCACGCCAGAGCAGAACGCGGCGCTGATTGAAGGGTTGTCAGATATTTAACTAACGACCTGTAGGAGCGAGCTTGCCTCGCGATCTTTTAAGATCAAAAGATCGCGAGGCAAGCTTGCTCCTACAGAGGGGTGTTTACTTCTCGGTATGCGCCGGCTGTTCTTGCTGTGGCCGCAGGCCCACTTCGGCGGTGAGCTTGAGCTCTTTGCCATTGCGCAAGACCAGAATCGCCACCTTGTCTGAAGGCTTGATGCGGGCCACCTGGTTCATCGAGCGACGACCATCGTTGGCCGGTTCGCCGTCAATGCTCAGGATCACATCACCCAGTTGCATACCGGCTTTTTGCGCCGGGCCATCACGGAAGATCCCCGCGACGACAATCCCCGGGCGTCCATTCATGCCAAACGACTCGGCCAGGTCCGGCGTCAGTGACTGAACCTCAATCCCCAGCCAGCCACGGATCACCTGGCCGTGCTCGATAATCGACTTCATGACTTCCATCGCCAGGTTGATCGGGATCGCAAAGCCAATACCTTGCGAGCCACCCGACTCGGAGAAGATCGCGGTGTTGATGCCGGTCAGGTTGCCGTTGGCATCCACCAGCGCGCCGCCCGAGTTGCCAGGGTTGATTGCGGCATCGGTCTGGATAAAGTCTTCGTAGTTGTTCAGGCCCAACTGGTTACGCCCGGTGGCGCTGATGATGCCCATGGTGGTGGTTTGACCCACGCCAAACGGGTTGCCAATGGCCAGCGCGATGTCACCGATGCGCAAGGCGTCAGAGCGACCAATGGTGATCGAGGGCAGGTTTTTCAGATCAATCTTGAGCACGGCCAGGTCTGTTTCCGGGTCGCTGCCGATCATGCGGGCCAGGGTTTCTCGACCGTCCTTGAGCGCCACGACAATCTGGTCAGCACCTGCCACCACGTGGTTGTTGGTCAGCAAATAGCCTTCCGGGCTCATGATCACGCCCGAACCGAGGCTCGATTCCATACGCTTTTGTTTGGGCGCGTTGTTGCCGAAAAAGCGTCGGAACTGCGGATCTTCAAACAGCGGGCTGGCGTTTTTGTTTACTACTTTGGTGGTGTACAGGTTGGCGACTGCCGGGGCTGCGCGGGTCACGGCGTCGGCATAGGTCACAGGGCCTTGCTGCACATAACTGGTGCGCGGGGCTTGTTGCAGATTAACGTCCAGCGTCGGCAGGCCAACCCACTCTGGATAGCGTTGAATAATCAGCAAAGCGATAAGCACGCCGGCCAGCAATGGCCAGCCAAAAAAACGCAAAGCCTTGAACATTGAACTTAATCCTGAAGGTTGCAGAGCCACCATGACGGCCCATAATGGCGGCCATTATACGAGTGCCCGAGCGCCTCTGAACGCTATATTTAGGAGTCTTTTATGGCTGTCGCCCTGAGCACGCTGGTAGAAGAAGCAAATCGTTACCTGAACAGCGCTGCAATCAGCGATTACTGCCCCAACGGCCTGCAAGTCGAAGGCCGCCCGCAAGTATTGCGAATTGTGAGCGGGGTCACTGCCAGCCAGGCGTTGCTGGATGCTGCGGTCGAGGCTGAGGCCGACCTGATCCTGGTGCATCACGGCTACTTCTGGAAGGGCGAAGATCCGTGCGTCACCGGTATGAAGCAGCGTCGTCTTAAAACCCTGCTCAAGCATGACATCAGCTTGCTGGCCTATCACTTGCCACTCGATCTGCACCCTGAGGTGGGCAATAACGTGCAATTGGCGCGGCAACTGGACATCACCGTTGAGGGCCCGCTGGACCCGTCCAACAACAAAGTTGTGGGCCTGGTGGGGTCACTGGCCGAACCGATGACTGCCCGCGATTTTGCCCGCCGTGTCCAGGAAGCGCTGGGGCGTGAGCCGTTACTGATAGAAGGCAGCGACATGATTCGCCGCGTGGGCTGGTGCACCGGCGGCGGCCAGGGCTATATCGACCAGGCAGTGCTGGCGGGCGTTGACCTGTACTTGAGCGGCGAAGCGTCCGAACAAACCTTCCACAGTGCGCGGGAAAACGACATCAGCTTCATCGCTGCCGGCCACCACGCCACCGAGCGTTACGGCGTACAGGCGCTGGGCGATTACCTGGCGCGACGCTTTGCCCTCGAACACCTGTTCATCGACTGCCCCAACCCGATTTAAAACTTTGGCAAACATCTGTAGCCGCTGCCGAAGGCTGCGATAAGGGCCGCAGGACCTTCGCTTTTAACCCCAAAAGCAGGGCTGCTGCGCAACCCATCGCAGCCTGCGGCAGCGGCTACAGTGGGCGGGGCGGCCAAACCTGGCGATCTATTCTTAGATCGTTTAGGTCTACTTGGCGCCCTCAATAGAAGTAGGCGCTGTGCTAGCATTCGACCCTCGAACACGGCCCGCAGGCCGTTAATAAGATAGCTTTCGTGAGTAGCCATGGTCGACAAACTGACGCACCTGAAACAGTTGGAGGCGGAGAGCATCCATATCATTCGCGAGGTGGCCGCCGAGTTCGATAACCCGGTGATGCTGTACTCCATTGGTAAAGATTCCGCCGTAATGCTGCACCTTGCCCGCAAGGCATTTTTCCCTGGCAAGCTGCCGTTTCCGGTGATGCATGTCGATACCCAGTGGAAATTCCAGGAGATGTACAGCTTTCGCGACAAGATGGTTGCCGAGCTGGGCCTGGACCTCATCACTCACGTAAACCCGGACGGCGTGGCGCAAGGGATCAACCCCTTCACCCACGGCAGCGCCAAGCACACCGACATCATGAAAACCGAGGGCCTGAAACAGGCGCTCGACAAGCACGGTTTTGATGCCGCCTTCGGTGGTGCCCGTCGCGACGAAGAAAAGTCCCGTGCCAAAGAGCGCGTGTACTCGTTCCGTGACAGCAAACACCGCTGGGACCCAAAAAACCAGCGCCCCGAGTTGTGGAACGTCTACAACGGCAACGTCAACAAGGGCGAGTCGATTCGCGTGTTCCCGTTGTCCAACTGGACCGAACTCGACATCTGGCAATACATCTACCTTGAAGGTATCCCGATCGTGCCGCTGTACTTTGCGGCTGAGCGTGAAGTCATCGAGAAGAACGGCACACTGATCATGATCGACGACGATCGCATCCTTGAGCACCTGTCTGACGAAGACAAGGCGCGCATCGTCAAGAAAAAGGTCCGCTTCCGTACTCTGGGCTGCTACCCGCTGACTGGCGCGGTAGAGTCCGAGGCAGAAACCCTGACCGACATCATCCAGGAAATGCTCCTTACGCGTACTTCCGAGCGCCAGGGCCGAGTCATCGATCACGATGGCGCAGGCTCGATGGAAGATAAAAAACGTCAAGGTTATTTCTAAGGGGTTGTCATGTCGCACGTATCTGATTTGATCAGCGAGGACATCCTCGCCTACCTGGGCCAGCACGAGCGCAAAGAGATGTTGCGCTTTCTGACCTGCGGCAACGTCGATGACGGTAAGAGCACCCTGATCGGGCGCCTGCTGCACGACTCCAAGATGATCTATGAAGACCATCTGGAAGCCATTACCCGCGATTCGAAAAAAAGCGGCACCACCGGCGACGACATCGACCTGGCGCTGCTGGTCGACGGCCTGCAAGCCGAGCGCGAGCAGGGCATCACCATTGACGTGGCGTACCGCTACTTCTCCACGGCCAAGCGCAAGTTCATCATTGCCGATACCCCGGGCCATGAGCAGTACACCCGCAACATGGCCACCGGTGCGTCCACCTGTGACCTGGCGATCATTCTGGTGGACGCCCGTTACGGCGTGCAGACCCAAACCCGTCGTCACAGCTTTATCGCCTCGTTGCTGGGCATCAAGCACATCGTCGTGGCCATCAACAAGATGGACCTCAAGAACTTTGACGAAGGTGTGTTCGAGTCGATCAAGGCCGATTACCTGAAGTTCGCTGAAGGCTTGAAAATGAAGCCTTCGAGCCTGCATTTCGTGCCGATGTCTGCCCTCAAGGGCGACAACGTGGTGAACAAGTCCGAGCGCTCGCCGTGGTACACCGGCCAGTCGCTGATGGAAATCCTCGAAACCGTGGAAATCGCGGCCGACCGCAACCTCACCGACCTGCGCTTCCCGGTGCAATACGTGAACCGTCCAAACCTGAACTTCCGGGGTTTCGCCGGTACGCTGGCCAGCGGCGTCGTGCATAAGGGCGACGAGATCGTAGTGCTGCCGTCGGGTAAAAGCAGCCGTGTGAAATCCATTGTCACCTTTGAAGGTGAACTGGAGCACGCCGGTCCTGGCCAGGCGATCACGCTGACCATGGAAGACGAGATCGACATCTCCCGTGGCGACTTGTTGGTGCATGCCGACAACGTGCCGCAGGTGACCGATAACTTCGAAGCCATGCTGGTGTGGATGGCTGAAGAGCCGATGCTGCCGGGCAAGAAGTACGACATCAAGCGTGCGACCAGCTATGTGCCGGGTTCGATTGCCAGCATCGTCAACAAAGTCGATGTGAACACCCTCGAAGAAGGCCCGGCCAGCGCGTTGCAGTTGAACGAGATCGGCAAGGTCAAGATCAGCCTCGACGCACCGATTGCCCTGGACGGTTATGAAAGCAACCGCACCACCGGTTCGTTCATCATCATCGACCGTTTGACCAACGGCACTGTTGGCGCAGGCATGATCATCGCTTCGCCGGTCAGCCACGGCAGCGCGACGCATCACGGTGAGCTTGCACACGTCACTACTCAAGAGCGTGCCCAGCGCTTCGGCCAACAACCGGCGACCGTGTTGTTCAGCGGCTTGTCGGGTGCCGGTAAAAGCACCCTGGCTTACGCAGTTGAACGCAAGTTGTTCGACATGGGCCGTGCGGTGTTCGTCCTTGACGGTCAAAACCTGCGTCATGACCTGAACAAAGGTCTGCCGCAGGACCGCGCGGGCCGTACCGAGAACTGGCGTCGTGCTGCCCACGTGGCGCGTCAATTCAACGAAGCGGGCTTGCTGACCCTGGCGGCTTTCGTCGCGCCGGATGCTGAAGGCCGTGAACAGGCCAAAGCGCTGATCGGTGATGATCGTTTGATCACGGTGTATGTACAGGCATCGCCTGCGGTCTGCGCCGAGCGTGACCCGCAGGGCCTGTATGCAGCGGGTGGCGACAACATCCCGGGCGAATCCTTCCCGTACGACGTGCCTTTGAATGCCGACCTGGTGATCGACACTCAAGCGCTGACCGTCGAAGAAGGCGTCAAGCGGGTGCTCGACCTGTTGCGTCAACGCGGCGCGATTTAAGCCGCGATTAAAAAAGCCCGCCACCGAGCAATCGGTGGCGGGCTTTTTGTTGGGCGCTGTATTTTCCCCTCACCCCAGCCCTCTCCCGAGGGAGAGGGAGCTGATTTGCGGTGCTGCACAGGCCTGCTTCTGCTTTTAGTCCCCTCTCCTTTTGGGAGAGAGAGGGAGCTGATTTGTGGTGCTGCACAGGCCTGCTTCTGCTTTTAGTCCCCTCTCCCTTTGGGAGAGGGAGCTGATTTGTGGTGTTGCGCAGGCCTGCTTTTGCTTTTAGTCCCCTCTCCCTTTGGGAGAGGGTTAGGGTGAGGGGCTTTTGATCTTCTTCACTGTGCCGGGTATTGCCGATGCAACTCGCCCAACAACTGGTCCTTGTCTTCCCACAGCTGGTTGATCCAGCTCTGGAACGCCAATTTGTAGGCCGGGTCCTGGTCGTAGTTTTTGCCGATAAACTCCGCCGGAATCTCCAGCTCTTCAAACACCACCACCACATCCCGCACGTTGCCGCACAGCAAGTCCCAATACCCCGGGCGTCCACCAGGGTAATGAATCGTCACGTTAACGATGGACTTTAACTGCTCGCCCATTGCATCCAGCACAAAGGCAATGCCGCCGGCTTTAGGTTTGAGCAGGTAGCGGAACGGCGATTGCTGTTCGGCGTGTTTGGCTTCGGTGAAGCGTGTGCCTTCGACGAAGTTGAAAATGCCCACCGGCTGGTTTTTGAACTTGGCGCAGGTTCTGCGTGTGGTCGCCAGGTCGGCGCCTTTCTTTTCCGGGTGTTTGGCCAAGTACGCCTTGGAGTAGCGTTTCATGAACGGGAAACCCAACGCCCACCACGCCAGGCCGATCACCGGCACCCAGATCAGCTCTTGCTTGAGGAAGAACTTCAGCGGGCGGATACGTTTGTTGAGCACGTATTGCAGCACCATGATGTCGACCCAGCTCTGGTGGTTGCTGGTCACCAGGTACGAGTGCTCATAGTCCAGCCCTTCGAGGCCCTTGATGTGCCAGCGGGTTTTGCCCAGCAGGTCCATCCAGCGTTTGTTGTTGCCGACCCAGGCTTGGTGAATGTGCCGCATCAGCTCGTCGGTCACCCGTTGCGCGGGCTTGAACGGCAGGCACAGCTTAAAGATCGCAACCACAAACAACGGCGTGCAACACACGATTGTGTTGATCGCCAATAACAATGAAGCAATGACGCCGCGTAACGGCGCAGGCAGAAAATCCAGCATTTACACATCCATAGGTCGGTTGGCGGCTTGAATCGCCGTCAGGGCGATGGTGTAGACGATGTCGTCCACTTGCGCACCACGGGGCAGATCGTTCACCGGTTTGCGCAGGCCTTGCAGCATCGGGCCCAAACTCACGCAATCAGCGCTGCGCTGCACGGCCTTGTGCGTGGTGTTGCCGGTGTTCAGGTCGGGGAAGACAAACACCGTCGCGCGGCCGGCCACCTGGCTGTTGGGCGCCAGTTGGCGAGCCACTGTTTCGTTGGCCGCAGCGTCGTACTGCAACGGGCCGTCGATGAGCAGTGCGCGCTGGGCTTCATGGGCGAGGAGGGTGGCTTCACGGACTTTTTCGACTTCTTCACCGCTGGCAGAGTCGCCGCTGGAGTAGCTGATCATGGCCACGCGCGGGGTGATGCCGAACGCTGCGGCCGAGTCAGCACTTTGCAGGGCTATTTCTGCCAGCTCAGTGGCCGACGGGTGCGGGTTCATCACGCAATCGCCGTACACCAGCACCTGCTCCGGGAACAACATGAAGAACACCGACGACACCAGGGTGCAGCCCGGCGCCGTCTTGATCAGTTGCAGGGCAGGGCGGATGGTATTGGCAGTGGAGTGGATGACACCGGAAACCAGCCCGTCGACCTCGTCCAGCGCGAGCATCATGGTGCCGATCACCACCGGGTCTTCCAGTTGCTGCTCGGCCATCGGCGCATTGATGCTTTTGGTTTTGCGCAGGGCCACCATCGGTTCGACATAACGGCCACGAATCACATCCGGGTCGAGAATCTCCAGCCCCGGCGGCAGTTCAAACCCATGGGCCTTGGCCACGGCGTGAACTTCTTCAGGCTTGGCCAGCAGCACGCAACGGGCGATACCGCGGGCCTGGCAAATGGCGGCGGCCTGCACGGTCAAAGGCTCGCTGCCTTCAGGCAAGACGATGCGCTTGTTGGCGTGTTGGGCGCGCTGGATCAATTGATAGCGGAACACCGCAGGCGTGAGGCGCATCTCCCGTGGCGTGCCGCAACGCTGGTGCAGCCAGTGCGCGTCGAGGTGGCTGGCGACAAAATCAGTGATGATTTCTGCGCGTTCGCGGTCATCGATCGGGATTTCTTTGTTGAGCTGATTGAGCTGGTTGGCGGTGTCGTACGAGCCGGTGCTCACCGACAGCACGGGCAGCCCGGCTTGCAAGGCCCCACGGCACAGCTCCATCAGGCGCGGGTCGGGTTTGGTGTCGCTGGTCAACAGCAGGCCCGCCAGCGGTACGCCGTTCATGGCGGCCAGGCTGACGGCCAGGATGATGTCGTCGCGGTCACCGGGGGTTACCACCAACACGCCGGGTTTGAGCAGTTGCAGCGTGTTCAGCACGGTGCGGGCGCAGAGGATGATCTTGGACATGCGCCGGGTTTCATAATCGCCCGCATTCAGCACCTGCGCGCCGAGCAGCTCGGCCACGTCACGGGTGCGCGGGGCATTGAGTTCGGGCTGGTACGGAATGCAGCCCAATAGCTTGAAGTCGCCGGTCCGCAGTAACGGTGAGTGCTCTTTGAGGCGCGCTGAAAACACTTCCATGCTTTCGTCGGTTTTCACTTTGTTAAGGATCACACCGAGCACTTTCGGGTCTTTCGGCCCGCCGAACAACTGCGCTTGCAGCTCAACCCGGCCGGAGAGCTCGGTCAGCACTTCGTTTTCCGGGGCTGACACCAGAATCACTTCTGCATCCAGGCTCTTGGCCAAGTGCAAATTGACGCGCGCCGCGTAACTGGCGGTGCGGGTGGGCACCATCCCTTCAACGATCAACACGTCTTTGCCAACGGCGGCTTGCTGATAAAGGCTGATGATCTCTTCGAGCAGCTCATCGAGCTGGCCGTCACCGAGCATGCGCTCAACGTGGGCCAGGCCCAAGGGTTGTGGCGGCTTGAGGCCGTGGGTACGCGCCACCAGTTCGGTCGAACGTTCAGGCCCGGTGTCGCCTGGGTGCGGCTGGGCAATGGGCTTGAAAAAGCCGACTTTCAAGCCTGCACGCTCCAGGGTGCGAACCAGGCCGAGGCTGATTGAGGTCAGGCCCACACCAAAATCAGTGGGGGCGATAAAGAAAGTTTGCATGCGAGCTTCCTGACGTAGCAGTGCAAGAGCAACACTCGATAAACGAGCCATGTGCTGGAATCAATTGCCAAGGTTAACGCTATCAGCCTCCTGAGCACACCAGCCACAGCGAAAGGGCTGGCCTATTTTTTTTGCCCGCTGCTCAGGGTCCAGCACCCAGGGTCGTGACTGCCAGGGCGGTTGATGGCGCTGATGCTGGGTGTGGCCACAGGAGAGCACAACAACCCAGTGCTGCTCTTCATCTTGGCGCCAGCCAATGATTGTTGAGGTTTTCAAAGTTATCCGTTGGTCTTGGTTGTGTTCGCTTTCGTGCGAATGCTTGGTTAAACTTGCGAACTCATTATTATTTTGCAAAAGGTCTCGCCCCATGACGATCGCCGCCAACAAGGCAGTCTCCATCGAATATACCCTGACCAACGACGCTGGTGATGTCATTGACAGTTCTGCTGGCGGCGCTCCGCTGGTTTACCTGCAAGGCGCGGGCAACATCATTCCAGGTCTGGAAAAAGCCCTTGAAGGCAAAAACGTCGGTGATGAGCTGGACGTTTCCGTTGAGCCAGAAGACGCTTACGGCGAATACTCCGCTGAACTGGTCAGCACCCTGAGCAGCAGCATGTTCGAAGGCGTTGACCAACTGGAAGTCGGCATGCAGTTCCACGCTTCCGCGCCGGACGGCCAAATGCAAATCGTGACCATCCGTGATCTGGACGGCGACGACGTAACCGTTGATGGCAACCACCCGTTGGCGGGTCAGCGCCTGAACTTCAAGGTCAAGGTTGTTGCTGTACGTGACGCGAGCGAAGAAGAAGTTGCTCACGGCCACGTGCATGGTGAAGGCGGTCATCAGCACTGATACCGGCTGCTACGCTCACCTGTGAGCGAGTAAAGAAAGGCGCCTGTTGGCGCCTTTTTTGCGCCCTTAAGTTATGTCATCAGCGCTCTGCATGATTGTTGATTCACGATCGCGCGGCACAGGTCAGGGCGCGTTTATTCAGATAGCGGCAACGGACCTGTCTGGCTTTGGCAGGCGCGCTGCAACTGGTTTTCGAACTGTTCGATAATTTGCGGCCAGCCCTGGCGACAGGCATGGTGGCGCGCATTGAGACGCACGGTGCGCAGGGTTTCCGGCTCTTCAAGGAGCCAGGCGGCAGCGTCGATCCAGGCATATTCATCCCCTGGCATGGCCAGCACGCCGTTGTAGCCATGACGAATATGCTGGCCCGCCGCGGCGGCGTCATAAGCCACAACGCCCAGCCCCGAAGCCAAGGCTTCTAGCACCACATTGCCGAACGTTTCGGTCAGGCTCGGGAACAAAAACACGTCGCCACAGGCATAGTGGCGAGCCAAGTCTTCACCGGATTGAGCGCCACAAAAAAACGCATCCGGCAGCGAGGCTTCCAGTGCGGCCCGTTTGGGCCCGTCACCGACGATGATCAGCTTGAAGCGGCGCCGCGGGAAGCGCTCCTGCAAGGCTTCCAGGCAGTGCTTGAGTGCCCCCAGATTCTTCTCGGGTGCCAAGCGACCGACATGCAGCAGGGCAATATCGTCTTCGCCCAATCCCCAACTCTGGCGCAAGGCGCTTTGGCGTTTCGCCGGGCTGAACAGTCGGCTGTCGACCCCGCGCTCCAGCAACTCCAGGCGATCAAAATGCCGACGCTGCAGTTCAAACCGCTGGCTGGCGCTGGGCACCAGGGTCAACGCCGAGCGGTTATGGAACCAGCGCAAATACTGGGTCAGCAGCCGGGTAAATACCCCCAGGCCGTAAATGCTGGAGTAGTGCTGGAAGTTGGTATGAAAGCCGCTGACCACTGCAATACCCAGTCGGCGTGCCACGCGCAGCGCACATAACCCAAGCGGGCCTTCGGTGGCGATGTACACCACGTCCGGGCGCTGTACTTGCCAGCGCTTCATCAAGCGACGGGTGGAGGCCATGCCCCACTGCAGTCCCGGATAACCGGGGATAGACCAGCCCCGGCACAGCATCACCTCATCGTTACTGCGTTGATTGCCATCGCAGATCTGACGAGGGCGCACCAGCTCCACATGGTGATCGCGAGCGCGCAAGCCATCAAACAAACGCCCAAGGGTGTTGGCCACGCCGTTTATTTCTGGTGGAAACGTTTCGGTGATCAGGGAAATATGCAGGGCAGTTGTCATGGCACCAGTCTCAACGTGATCTGTGTCGGCTACGTGTCAGCCAAATGATGAATTTATGGCGACTGAACCGTAGACAGCGTGGAGACAGCTTAGGTGCTGTACGGCTCTCAGCGTTTTTAATGAAGCGCTGAGAGCCGTGATTTTTATCCCTTCATGGCTTTTTCACGGTCAAGGCTTCCTCGCCGCGCTCACGCACCCAAAACAGCGTTGCCCCGGCCACGGCGGCAGGCATCATCAGCAGGTTGACCACGGGCACCAGCAGCACCAGATACACCACCCCGCCAAAGCTCAGGCTCTGCCAGCGTTTCTGGCGCAGCCAGGCGAGCATCTCGTTCCAGCCCAGTTTGTGGTTGTCCGCCGGGTAGTCGATGTATTGGATGGCCATCATCCAGACGCCGAATATCAGCCACAACGGCGCGGCGACCAGGTTGACCACGGGCACAAACGACAAAATCAGCAAGGCAATCGCGCGGGGCAGAAAGTAGCCCAGCTTGCGCATTTCACGGGCCAGTGTGCGGGGCACCATGGCGATCAGTTCGCTCCAACTGAACGGCGGCGAGTTATCGACCCCGCGCACCACGGCTTCGACTTTCTCCGAGAGAAACCCGTTAAAAGGCGCGGCGATGATGTTGGCGAACATGGTGAAGGTGAAAAACACCATCAGAATGAGCAACACCACAAACAGCGGCCATAACACGTAGTTGAGAAAGCTCAGCCAGCTGGGCAGCGTCGGCATCAACGTGTCGACCCACAGGCTGAACTGATGCCCGGCGAAGTAAATCAGCCCGACAAACAGCACCAGGTTGATCAGCAGCGGCAACAGCACGAATAAACGCAGGCCTGGGCTCAGGACCAGCTTCAGGCCTTCACGCAGGTACTGCGGGCCAGATAGAACAGGGGCGGGCATAGTGGGCTCCGGGCAATGGAAAATCGGCCGACCTTAACGGCTTTGCGCGCAGGGCGAAAGCCTGGAGGCGGATTCGACAATAACTGTAACAAAGACGTCCAATGTTGAATTTGAGCACATAGAGACCTGCTATGAGCTGGATTGTTAATGCGTATTTCCTTACTCTCAGCGGCCTATATACGCTGCACCTACATTTTTCAGGACCTGCGGGTCACAGACCTGGCCTGAGCAGGTGAGCGGTTTCTTTTTATTCCAGCCGGTAAAGCGGCGTTCCGCCCTTATTTCTACACGGGCGGCCATAGGAGTGAGTCATGTCTGAAGTACGTCATTCGCGTGTGATTATTCTGGGTTCTGGCCCTGCCGGTTACAGCGCCGCTGTTTACGCTGCCCGGGCTAACCTCAAACCACTGCTGATCACGGGCATGCAGGCGGGCGGTCAACTGACCACCACTACTGAAGTCGACAACTGGCCTGGCGATGTACACGGCCTGACCGGCCCGGTCCTGATGGAACGCATGCGTGAACACGCCGAGCGTTTTGAAACCGAGATCGTGTTTGATCACATCAACGCCGTTGATCTGAAAAACAAACCGTTCAGCCTGACCGGCGACAGCGGCACTTACACCTGCGATGCGCTGATCATCGCTACCGGCGCCAGCGCCCGTTATCTGGGCCTGCCGTCTGAAGAAGCCTTTATGGGCAAGGGCGTTTCGGCCTGTGCAACCTGCGACGGTTTCTTCTATCGCAACAAGCCGGTGGCAGTCGTGGGCGGCGGTAACACAGCGGTTGAAGAAGCCCTGTACCTGGCCAACATTGCGAGCAAAGTGACCCTGGTTCACCGCCGCGAAACCTTCCGCGCCGAGAAAATTCTGATCGACAAGCTGAACGCCCGCGTAGCTGAAGGCAAGATCGAGTTCAAATTGAACGCCACCCTGGACGAAGTGCTGGGTGACAACATGGGCGTGACCGGTGCCCGCCTGAAAAACAACGACGGCAGCTTTGACGAAATCAAAGTAGACGGTGTGTTCATCGCCATCGGCCACACCCCGAACACCTCGCTGTTCGAAGGTCAGCTGGAACTCAAAGACGGCTACATGGTGGTCAAAGGCGGCCGTGAAGGCAACGCCACTGCGACCAGCATCGAAGGCGTGTTTGCGGCGGGCGACGTGGCTGACCACGTTTACCGTCAAGCCATCACCTCGGCCGGTGCCGGCTGCATGGCGGCACTGGATACCGAGCGTTACCTGGACGGCCTGCAGAACGCTGAGTTCAAGTAATCCGTAGCGTCTAAAAAAACCGGCTTCGGCCGGTTTTTTTGTGGGCAAAGAACTTGTAGGAGCGAGCTTGCCTCGCGATCTTTTGATTTTTTTAAAAGATCGCGAGGCAAGCTCGCTCCTACAAGGCTTTTTAAGCCTTGCGCGTCA
>NZ_JASCPQ010000026.1:0-56657 GCF_029959305.1 Pseudomonas sp. PS01297 | reverse complement strand
AAACCCACAACCACAACCCACTGTAGGCGCGCGCTTGCCTCGCGATCTTTTGATCTTTTTAAAAGATCGCGAGGCAAGCTCGCTCCTACAGACGTTTTGGGCGTTTTGGGTTAGCCGCGACCCGGCAACCACTCCGGCTTGATAATCCCGTTCAAGCGCGAATACGGAATGCTCAGCTCAACGTTGCCATCGGAGTACGGGGCAATGCTGTACACGTCGTACTTGAGCAAGACGCTGTCTTTAAGCAGCGCCACGTTCGGGGTTTGCTGGAACGGCCAGGTTTTGACGAACTCCGCATCGTTGCTGCGGTGCGAGTTGATCAGCCAGTTGTTGTGCGCCACTTTGGCCGCGCCCCAGAAGGCTCTTTCCTGACCCGGCAGGAGCATGTCTTGCAAGGTCACTTCTTTATGGTCTTTACGCGACCAGTTGATAAAGCCACGGCCCGGCATGCCATGCGCGCCGCCGGTGTCCAGGTAGCTGATCAGCTCGATGATCACCAAGTCGTCATGCTGCTCACGTACCTTGGCCTGCAAATACATGCTGTTGCGGGTGTCGGCAGTGCGCAGGAACTGCTCGCGGTAAGCGTTCAGCGACGGCGCCAATTTGTCGTCCGGCGAGTTGACGGTCATTTTCAGCAGGCGCTGTTCGATCAGGGCGTCCAGCTTCGGGTCGGCGGCAAAGTGCACGGTCTCAATGTTGACCAGCGGGCAGTCATCGCCCTTGCAGCCCGCTTTGACCTGCTCGGAGGCATCGGGGGTGAACGCCAGCGGTTTGGGTTGAAAAGCACTCTGGCAAGCACCCAGCGCGAGGGCGATGCAAGTCAGGGAAGCCAGTTTTAAAAGTGACATGGTCGTCCTTCATCAACGAAAGAAAGGTGAACGCAGGCTCGTTCGACTGCCAACAAGGGCGTCAGTTCGCCGCTAAGCTTGAAGGTGTCAATTAGAGTTGGTTTGCAGGCAATCCGTCTATCCCCACGTTATAAAAGGGGCTGCATCCACAAGCACAGGCGCGTTAGGATGCGCGATGCCGTGGGGTCACCCCCGGTGTGAATTTGCCAGCAAGAGGTTTTCCATGACTGACATCACCAAGGCCAAGCCCAGCGCCGTCGAGATCGTAAAACGCGAAAACGGCTACCAGGGGTTTTACCAACTGGACCGGGTTTTCCTGCGCCATGAGCTGTTTGCCGGTGGCATGAGCCGTGAGATCAGTCGTGAAGTGTTTGTGCGTCATGACGCGGTGTGTGTGCTGCCTTATGACCCGGTGCGCGACGAAGTGGTGTTGATCGAGCAGTTTCGCGTTGGCGCCCTGGGCAAAATCGACAACCCGTGGCTGATCGAGCTGGTGGCCGGGCTGATCGACAAGGAGGGTGAAAATGACCCCGAAGACATCGCCCACCGCGAAGGCGAAGAAGAAGCAGGGCTGACGTTCTCGGCGTTATGGCCTATTACCCGTTATTTCCCGTCACCTGGCGGCAGCACTGAATTTGTGCACGTGTTTCTGGGGCGTTGCGACAGCTCTAATGCGGGCGGCCTGCATGGTCTGGACGAAGAAGCCGAAGACATTCGCGTGACTAAATGGGCGTATGAAGATGCGCTGCAAGCGGTGCGTGATGGACGTATTTCTAACGCGGCGAGCATTATTGCCCTGCAGTGGCTGGCGCTTAACCGCGCTGAAGTGAGGGGGTTATGGCAGTAAATGGCGTCCGTGATCGCTACCGGGTTGATTTGATTGGCTTGCAGGCTGCCTGCGAAGCCAACTATGCGCGGCTGATGCGTTTATTGCCTGACATGCGCGAGCAACCGAGCGCGCGACAGATCGCGGTCACTCAAGGTGAGCAGATGCTCGGCGTGCTGACCCTTGAAGTGATGCTCGACTGCCCGTACACCAGCACCTTGCGCGTGCGCCAGGAACACAGCCTGCCGTGGCTGCCGGTACCGGAACTGCAAGTGCAGGTGTACCACGATGCGCGCATGGCCGAAGTGATTGGCGCTGAACATGCGCGGCGCTTTCGCAGCATCTATCCTTACCCGAATGATGCGATGCACCAGCCCGACGAAAAGGCCCAGCTCAATGTGTTTTTGGGTGAGTGGCTGAGCCATTGCCTGGCCTGCGGGCACGAGTACGCCGAAGTCCGCTAGGCTTTCCTGCTGTAGGAGCGAGCTTGCCTCGCGATCTTTTAACGATCAAAAGATCGCTAGGCAAGCTCGCTCCTACAGAGGGTTCTGGAGTGGCATAATCGCGCCATTTATCTACCCACCGGGAGAACGCCTTGCCCAACGCTTCCACGCCGACCACCGAACATTCGGTGCTGCTGGTGCAACTGACCGATAGCCATTTGTTTGCCGACGCAGACGGTTCGCTGCTGGGGCTGAACACGGCGCAGAGCCTGCAACAGGTGGTCGACAAGGCGCGTGCCGAGCAGCCACCGGTCGATCTGCTGCTGGCCACCGGCGATTTGGCTCAGGACGGCAGTGTTGCGGCGTATCAGCGGTTTCGGCAAGTGAGCGAGCCGTTGTGCGCCAATGCCCGCTGGCTCCCCGGCAATCACGACCGATTGGCGCAGATGCGCGAAGCCACCGTGCAAACCCGTCTGCTCGACCCGGTTGTGGACATCGGCAATTGGCGCATCATTTTGCTCAACTCGCAGGTGCCGGGCGCCACGCCGGGGTATCTGGAGGATGAGCAATTACAGCTGCTCGCCAAGGCCGTGAGCGAAGCGCCGCAGCGTCATCATCTGGTTTGCCTGCACCATCACCCGGTGCCGGTGGGCAGCGAATGGATAGAGCCAATCGGTCTGCGTAACGCTAAAGAGTTCTGGGCCGTGCTGGATCGCTTCCCGCAGGTGCGTGCCGTACTCTGTGGGCACATCCACCAGCCCTTCGACCAGATCCGCAATAACGTGCGCTTGCTAGCAACGCCTTCTACCTGCGTGCAGTTCACGCCGGGCAGCACAGACTTTGATGTCAGCGGCGAGGCGCCCGGCTATCGCTGGCTCCGCCTGCACCCCGATGGCGCGCTGGACACCGGCGTGTCGCGGCTGGATAACTTTGTGTTCACGCCCGATTACAGCGCGAACAATTACTGAGTGGGCGGGCCTGAATTATCTTGAAACGGCCATGGGCCCTTGAGTCAGGCTAAACTGCGCGTCTTTCTTGAAACAGCGTTCGGCTAAATCTGTACTCGGGGGTTATTGCATGTCGGGTTCCATCTTGTATATCCATGGGTTCAACAGCGCCCCCGAGTCGAAAAAGGCCGTCCAGCTGGCCACCGTGATGCAGCGCATCGGGCTGAGTGAGCAGTTGCGCGTTCCGGCCTTGCACCACCATCCGCGTGAGGCGATGGCGCAATTGCAGGCGGCAATCAGCGAACTGGACCGTCCTCTGCTGGTCGGGAGCTCGCTCGGCGGCTACTATGCGACCTATCTGGCCGAGCAGCATGGGCTCAAGGCCTTGCTGGTCAACCCGGCCGTCAGCCCGCATCGTCACTTCGACGGCTACCTGGGCACGCAAACCAACTTTTACAGCGGCGAAACCTGGGAGCTCACCCACGATCACGTGCTGGCCCTGGCAGCGCTGGAAGTTCCGGCCCCGCAAGACTCGCAGCGTTATCAGGTGTGGTTGCAAACCGGCGACGAAACCCTGGATTACCGCCATGCCGAACAGTACTACGCCGCGTGCGCGTTACGGATTCAGGGCGGCGGCGATCACAGCTACCAAGGGTTTGCCGAACAACTGCCGGGGCTGTTGAGTTTCGCCGGGATAGCGGCACCTCAGTATCAAACCATCGACTTCGCAGCGCTTTAAAGCGCGAGTCGAATGGCCTTTATTTTTCACTTACGACTAACGACGAGACCCTATGGCCACTCCCAGCGCTAGCTCTTATAACGCAGACGCCATCGAAGTCCTCTCGGGCCTCGACCCGGTGCGCAAACGCCCCGGCATGTACACCGACACCAGCCGGCCAAACCACCTGGCCCAGGAAGTCATCGACAACAGTGTCGACGAAGCCCTGGCCGGTCACGCCAAATCGGTGCAAGTGATCCTGCACGCCGACCACTCGCTGGAAGTCAGCGACGACGGGCGCGGCATGCCGGTCGACATTCACCCGGAAGAGGGCGTGTCAGGCGTCGAACTGATCCTGACCAAGCTCCATGCGGGCGGCAAGTTCTCGAACAAGAACTACCAGTTCTCCGGCGGCCTGCACGGCGTGGGGATCTCGGTGGTGAACGCCTTGTCGACCCAAGTGCGGGTCAAGGTCAAGCGTGACGGCAACGAATACCAGATGACCTTCGCCGATGGCTATAAAGCCACCGACCTCGAAGTCGTCGGTACGGTCGGCAAGCGCAACACCGGGACCAGCGTGTACTTCGCCCCGGACCCTAAATACTTCGATTCGCCCAAGTTCTCGGTCAGCCGCCTCAAGCACGTGCTCAAGGCCAAGGCCGTGTTGTGCCCGGGCCTGTTGGTGAGCTTTGAAGACAAAGGCACCGGCGAAAAGGTTGAGTGGCACTACGAAGACGGCCTGCGCTCGTACCTGGTAGACGCGGTCAGCGAATTCGAACGCCTGCCGGACGAGCCGTTCTGCGGCAGCCTGGCGGGTAATAAAGAAGCCGTCGACTGGGCGCTGCTGTGGCTGCCAGAGGGCGGCGACAGCGTGCAAGAAAGCTACGTCAACTTGATCCCGACCGCCCAGGGCGGCACGCACGTCAACGGCCTGCGCCAAGGCTTGCTCGACGCCATGCGTGAGTTTTGCGAGTTCCGCAGCCTGCTGCCACGTGGTGTGAAGCTGGCGCCCGAAGACGTCTGGGAGCGCATTGCCTTCGTCTTGTCGATGAAAATGCAGGAGCCGCAGTTCTCCGGCCAGACCAAAGAGCGTCTGTCGTCCCGTGAAGCGGCGGCGTTTGTCTCGGGTGTGGTCAAGGACGCGTTCAGCCTGTGGCTCAACGCCAACCCTGAACTGGGCATGCAACTGGCAGAGCTGGCGATCAACAACGCCGGTCGTCGCCTCAAGGCCAGCAAAAAGGTCGAACGCAAACGCATCACCCAAGGCCCGGCCTTGCCCGGCAAACTGGCTGACTGCGCCGGGCAGGACCCGATGCGCTCCGAGCTGTTTCTGGTAGAGGGTGATTCCGCAGGCGGTTCTGCCAAGCAAGCGCGGGACAAAGAGTTCCAGGCCATCCTGCCGTTGCGCGGCAAGATCCTCAACACTTGGGAAGTCGACGGCAGCGAAGTCCTCGCCAGCCAGGAAGTGCACAACATCGCCGTGGCCATTGGTGTTGATCCGGGCGCCGCGGACATGAGCCAGCTGCGCTACGGCAAAATCTGCATCCTCGCCGACGCCGACTCCGACGGTCTGCACATTGCCACCTTGCTCTGCGCGTTGTTCGTGCAGCATTTTCGGCCGCTGGTCGACGCCGGTCACGTGTACGTGGCCATGCCGCCGCTGTACCGGATCGACCTGGGCAAAGAGATTTACTACGCCCTCGACGAAGCCGAGCGCGACGGTATTCTCGACCGTCTGGTGGCCGAGAAAAAACGCGGCAAGCCGCAGGTCACGCGATTCAAAGGCCTGGGCGAAATGAACCCGCCGCAACTGCGTGAAACCACCATGGACCCGAACACCCGGCGTCTGGTGCAACTCACTCTCGACGACTTTGCCGCGACGTCAGAAATGATGGACATGCTGCTGGCGAAAAAACGCGCCGGTGACCGCAAGTCCTGGCTTGAGTCCAAAGGCGATCTGGCGCAGGTGCTGGCCTGATGCGCAGTGCCTTGCTGGCGTTGCTGTGTGTGACTGCGGCCCCGGTTCTGGCGGATACCTGGCCAGAGCTGGCGCTGCAGTCCGAGCATCCGGTAGCAGGCATGCGCGGAGGTAACTTGTCCGGCCTGGCGATGTGCCAGGGCGAGATGTGGGCCGTGTCTGATCGCGATGATGATCAACTGTACCGTCTCGATACACGCGACCCGCTGTGGCAGGCCGAGGCGGTGGCCATTGAAGTGCCGCCTGCGCCCGAAAGCGGCTTGCCGTGGGGCGTGCGCATGATGGGTAAAGCCATCAGCCCGCTGCGCGGGGGCGATCTGGATTTCGAAGGCATCACCTGCGACGACGCCGGTAACCGTTACGTGGTCAGTGAAGCCCATGCTGCCGTGCTGCGGGTGCCGCCGATTGGCGCCCCGGCCTGGCTGAAAATCGACCCGGCGCTGGTGCGTCAGGCCCGCGCCAGCGGCATGTTGCTGCACTTTAATGCGCTGTTTGAAGGCATTGTGGTCAACCCGCAGGGCACGCAGCTCTGGTTGGCGGCCGAGCGCGAGCGCCGGGGTTTGCTGACCATTCGCAAAAAGCAGAGCGTGTGGGACTGTGAAAACGGTTGCGTGTTGATGAGCGAAGGCGGCCTTGAACAGCCACCGCCGCAACTCAAGGGCAAGCCCCAGCAGAAAGACTTTTCTGATCTGGCGCTGTTCGAGGGCAAGCTGTTTACCCTGGAACGCATGGCCTACCGCGTGTGCCGTCGCACTCTGGACACCGGTGAAGTCGAGCGTTGCTGGTCATTTGCCAACGACGCCTTGACCAAAGAACGTTTGTACAAAAGCCCGTACGGCAACGCCGAAGCGCTGGTCATCGACGCCAAAGGCGCGTGGATCGGGGTGGATAACGGCAGCCACGTGCGCGCCGATGGCGAGAAACGCCCGATTGTCTGGCGCTTTGCTGCCCCGCAAGGTGGCTGGAGCGCCAAGTCATGAGCCAGCAGGCGCCGGGTAAAGGGATGGGCCGCATCTTCATGATCGTGGCCTGGTGCGCCGGTTTGTACCTGGCTACCCAGTTTTTCGGGCGTGTAGAGCAGCGTCAGCAAAACCCCAATACCGAGGTGGCCTCGCAGCAAGGCAAGGGCTATATCGAAGTGACCCTGCGCGGCAACGTGCAGGGCCACTTTGTCGCCAGCGGCCGGATCAACAACGTGCCGGTGGAATTTTTACTCGATACCGGGGCCACCGATGTGGCGGTCCCGCAGGAACTCGCCAGGCAACTGGCATTGCCCAGGGGCGCCGCCGTGACCCTGAACACCGCCAATGGCCGGGTTCAGGGCTACCGCACGCAAATCGACCGCCTGCAACTGGGCGCCATCGTGTTGCGCGACGTGCGTGCGGTGGCGGCGCCGGGGCTTGAAGGCGAACAAGTGCTGCTGGGCATGAGCGCTTTGAACAAACTTGAATTTACCCAGCGCGACGGCACCATGCTGTTGCGCCAGACAACGAACTGAATGAGGTCCGCATGAGCGACTCCCTTGATCTCAGCCTGGACGGCGTAGAACGCCGGTCACTGGCCGACTTCACAGAACAGGCCTACCTCAACTACTCCATGTACGTGATCATGGACCGGGCCTTGCCGCACATCGGCGACGGCCTCAAGCCGGTACAGCGGCGTATTGTCTACGCCATGAGCGAGCTGGGGCTGGACGCTGACGCCAAGCACAAGAAATCGGCGCGTACCGTCGGTGACGTGCTCGGCAAGTTCCACCCGCACGGCGACTCGGCCTGCTACGAAGCCATGGTGCTGATGGCTCAGCCGTTCAGCTACCGCTACACCTTGGTCGACGGCCAGGGTAACTGGGGTGCGCCGGATGATCCCAAGTCGTTCGCGGCGATGCGTTACACCGAAGCGCGCCTGTCGCGCTACTCCGAAGTGCTGCTCAGCGAGCTGGGCCAGGGCACGGCAGACTGGGTGCCGAACTTTGACGGCACCCTTGATGAACCTGCGGTGTTGCCGGCACGTTTGCCGAACATTCTGCTCAATGGCACCACCGGCATCGCCGTGGGCATGGCCACCGACGTACCGCCGCACAACCTGCGCGAAGTCGCCAGCGCCTGCGTGCGTTTGCTCGATGAACCAAAGGCCACCGTCGAGCAACTGTGCGAGCACATTCAGGGCCCGGACTACCCGACCGAAGCTGAAATCATCACCCCGCGTGCCGACCTGCTGAAGATCTACCAGACCGGCCGTGGCTCGGTGCGCATGCGTGCGGTGTATCACGTAGAAGACGGCGACATCGTGGTCACGGCGTTGCCGCACCAGGTGTCGGGCGCCAAGGTACTGGAGCAAATCGCCGCGCTGATGCAGGCCAAGCCGACCAAGCTGGCGATGGTCACCGACCTGCGTGACGAGTCCGACCACGAAAACCCGTGCCGCATCGTGATCATCCCGCGCAACAACAAGGTGGATCTCGACGAGCTGATGCAGCACTTGTTCGCCGTGACTGAGCTGGAGTCGACCTTCCGGGTCAACATCAACATCATCGGTCTGGACGGCAAGCCACAGCTGAAAAACCTGCGTGCCTTACTGGTCGAGTGGCTGGAGTTCCGCGTACAAACCGTGCGCCGCCGCTTGCAGTTCCGTCTGGATAAAGTCGAGCGCCGCCTGCACCTGTTGGACGGTTTGCTGATCGCTTATCTAAACCTCGACGAAGTGATTCACATCATTCGGACCGAGGAACACCCCAAGGCTGAACTGATCGCCCGTTTTGAGCTGAGCGAAATCCAGGCCGACTACATCCTCGACACGCGCTTGCGCCAATTGGCCCGCCTCGAAGAGATGAAGCTGCGCGACGAGCAAGACGCCCTGCGTAAAGAACAAGCCAAGCTGCAAACCTTGCTGGGCAGCGAAGCCAAGCTGAAAAAACTGGTGCGCAGCGAGTTGCTGGCCGACGCCGAAACCTACGGCGACGACCGTCGTTCACCGATCGTGGCCCGTGCAGAAGCCAAGGCCCTGTCGGAAAACGAGCTGATCCCGACTGAAGCCGTCACTGTGGTGCTGTCTGAAAAAGGCTGGGTACGTTGCGGTAAAGGCCACGACCTGGACGCCACCGGGTTGTCCTATAAAGCTGGCGACGGTTATAAAACCGCGGCGGCCGGGCGCTCCAACCAATTTGCCGTGTTTATCGACTCCACCGGGCGCAGCTACTCGGTGGCGGCGCACACCTTGCCGTCGGCTCGTGGCCAGGGCGAGCCGCTGACCGGGCGTTTGGCCCCGCCACCGGGCGCCACCTTTGAATGCGTGCTGCTGCCTGACGACGACGCGCTGTACGTGATCGCCTCGGACGCCGGTTACGGTTTTGTGGTGAAAGGTGAAGACCTGCAAGCCAAGAACAAAGCCGGTAAAGCCTTGCTGACCCTGCCAAAAGGCGCGCAAGTGATGGTCCCGCGCCCTGTGGCAGACCGCGAGCACAACTGGCTGGCGGCGGTGACCACCGAAGGCCGGCTGTTGATCTTCAAAGTCAGCGACCTGCCGCAGTTGGGCAAGGGCAAAGGCAACAAGATCATCGGCATTGCGGGCGAGCGCGTGGCCAGTCGCGAAGAGTACGTGACCGACCTCGCCGTGCTGCCCGACAACGCCACGCTGGTATTGCAGGCGGGCAAGCGCACCTTGTCACTCAAGGCCGATGACCTTGAGCATTACAAAGGTGAGCGCGGGCGCCGAGGCAACAAGCTGCCGCGTGGCTTCCAGCGCGTAGACGCCCTGTTGGTAGAGACGCCTAACTAAGCACGGTGCGCCGATCTGGGTTTTTTCGCGCAGATCGGCGCTGCGGCGCTGGAGTCAGGCTGCATATTCACGGATGATATGGCGCTCTTTCGCACAGCTAATGGCGATGTGCCCGATATTTTCTGAGAATGACACTGTGGCGTGCCGTGTGGCGGCCACCTGGATGGAATGATGAACGTTCTGCGCCTTCCTTTAATTGCGTTGCTGGCCGGTGTGCTTGGCCTGGCGGGGTGCAGCGTGCACCAGCCAGCGTCCTTGTACCAACTGGACAGCGGCAACCCCGGCCAGCCCAAGCAAAGCGCTGGCATGGCCGTACTCCTTGGCCCGGTGACCGTGGCTGATTACCTGCAACGTGAAACCCTGTTGCAGCGCCAAACCGATGGCAGCCTGAGCGCGGCGACCGATGGTCGTTGGGCGGGCAGTTTGTCGTCCGACATTGACCAGTTGCTGGTGCGCCAGTTGGCCTGGCGTCTGGACAGCCAGCGCGTGGTACTGGCCCCGGCCACGGCGGGGTTTGCCCCGGACGTGCAAGTGCTGCTGTCGATCACCCGATTGGACTCGGGTAAAAACCAGCCAGCGATCCTTGATGCCCAATGGCGTTTGCTCGACCGTCGCGGTCAGGTGCGTGACAGCCGTATGGTGCACCTTGAGCAGAAGCACGATGGCAGCACGGCCGATCAGGTCCGCGCCCAAGGTGAGTTGTTGCAGCAACTGAGCGAACAACTGACCGTGGCGCTCAAGCCATTGGCCAACCAGCCGCCGTTGATCGAGCCACGCAAGCCCGAGCCCAAGCCTGCGCCCAAGCAGGACGTGAACAGGCCCAAGATCCCGACGGCTTCACCGATTCGCACCGACATGGAAGTGTTCCGCTTCTGAGGTGATAGCCAGAAAACAAAAATCCCGCACGTGTGCGGGATTTTTTTTGGCGTGTGGCCGGTACGTCAACCTCTATGTGGGAGCGGGCTTGCTCGCGATTCAGTCGACTCGGTACGTCTGACCCACCGAGGCGTGGCAATTGCGAGCAAGCCCGCTCCCACAGGATGTTCCGAGTGGCCTACCCGCGGTTCTCGTGCATCCGCGCCAGTTGGCGTTCGAGCATGGACGGGTAGGGCTCCATCAGGCGCTCAACGCAGCAGGCGCCTTCGGGGCTGGCGATCGGGCGGATGCGCGCGCGCTGACGAATCAGTGCGTCGTCGCTGATCTTGCGCTCTACCAGCAGCAGGTTGCGGCTGTGTTGCGACAAGGCCAGGGCGTCCTGGGCGGTTTCGGTCAGCAGCAGGTCGATCTGGCTCATGCCACTCAGGCCTTCGCCCAACACCAGGCCCAATTGCAGTTGCAGGGTGATGCCGCTGTCCGCGACTTCGATCTGCAAGGCATGGCCCAACGCACGTAGCAGTTCACCGCAGCAAATGGCGTTGGTCAGGTAGTCTTCGCCGCTGTCGTCGCTGTGGAACAGCATCAGCGTGCTGCCATCGTTCAGCGTGTGCAGCTCGCTCTGGTACAGCGACGCCGCTTGGTTGAGGCAATCGCGATAACGCTCCAGCAGTTCCATCAAGCGGGCACGTGGCAGGCGACGCAGTTGCTCCTGGGCGCCCAGTTGCACGGCCAGTACAGCACTCGGTTGCGGTGCGGCAGGCTTGGCCGGTTGGGCCTTGACCACCGGCGCTGGCGCCTCGGACGCTGTGTCGCGCAGGTCGGCAAACGGGTCTTCGTCGTCGTTTTCGTCTTCTTCGGCGCTGATGACCTGACGCGGCGCAGCTTTTAGCGTCGGTGCAGGCGGGGTTTCATCAAAGCCCGGATCACGCAAGTTACGCACTTCGAACGCCGGCTCGTCGTCTTCGGCTTCTTCGTCGTCGTATTCGGGTTCTGGCTCGGGTTCCGGCTCAGGCGCTGGCGGGGCCAGGCGTGTGTGCAACTGGCGGGCGAGGTCGCCGATTTCATCCTGGCGGTTGATGGCCGGGGTGTAAGGGTCCGGCTCACGCAGCCAGACACGCAGTTGCAACAAAGGTGTCGTAATGTTCCTGCCCAAACGCAAGCTCAAGGCCAAGGCCAGCGCCAGCAAAATGGCACTCAGGATGCCCATGCTCTGCAAGCTGATGGTCATCGGCTGTTCGAACTGGTGCATGTCCAGGCTGATACGCAAATGCCCGGCGGTCACATCCTGAAAGGTGATCTTGGTTTGATACACGCCTTCGGTTTCGCCCAGCAGGCCGCTTTTCGGGCGTTGCCCGGCTTCAGCGAGGATGCGGTTATCGACGCTATAAATAGCGGCGTGCGCCACCAGCGGGTTTTTCGTCAGGTTATTGAGCAGCACGTTGAGGCTGAGGATGTCGTTGGACACCAGCAACTCGGTGGCCGACGTGGCTGTTTGTGTGGTCAGGCTCTGACCCAGCGCATCGGCTTGCTCGTGCATGGCCTGTTTGAACTGCAAACCCATGACGACTGCATAAATGACCAACGCCAACGCGACCAGAATCACGTTGTGGCTGGCAATACGCAGAGCTATCGGAACGCGTCTATCGCGAAGGGCCCGGAAGATCAGCAGGAAGAAGTTATCGGTTTTGACAGGCGATGGCCGGTTCACTGAGCGCGGCTCTTAGTCCGTTAAGTTGGTGCGCAGTATAGCGAGCAGCCCTGAGGCGGCAAAGCCTTGGCGATGCCCGATGGTCACTGAAAGTGGGTAGAATGCGTTTTTTTTAGCGAATGGGGGTGTGCCTTGCGCGAAATCGTCCTGATAAACATCACCGGTGAAGACCGTCCGGGTCTCACTGCGGCCATTACCGGCGTATTGGCCAGCAATGGGGTGAATATTCTCGACATCGGTCAGGCCGTCATCCATGGCGTTTTGTCGTTGGGTTTTCTGGTGAATATTCCCGAAGCCGAGCAAGTCTCCGCAGTGCTTAAAGACCTCCAGCCCTTGATTGCCAATGAGGGCCTGCAACTGCGTTTTGACCCGATCACTGAAGATCACTACCAGCGCTGGGTCAGCGAGCAAAGCCAAAAACGCCATGTGGTTACACTGATGAGCCGCCAAGTGACGGCCCATGAGTTACAACGTGTGACGTCGGTGATCAGCCAGCACGGGCTGAACATTGAACAGACCGATCGTTTGTCGGGCCGTGTCCCGCTGGACGCCCCCACCGAACTGAGCAAAAGCTGCATCGAATTGCGTGTGGTCGGTGAACTGGCCGACATCGACGCCCTGCGCACCGCCTTCTTTAACCTGGCGCAAGAACTCCAGGTTGATATCGCTTTGCAGGAAGACACCCTGTTCCGTCGCAACCGCCGCCTGGCGGTGTTCGACATGGACTCCACGCTGATTGAAGCCGAAGTGATCGACGAATTGGCCAAGGCCGCAGGTGTGGGCGACAAAGTGTCGGCCATCACCGAGCGCTCCATGGCTGGCGAGTTGGACTTCAAGGCCAGCTTCAAAGAGCGCTTGGCGCTGCTGCAAGGGCTGGATGTGAGCGTGCTGGACTCGATCGGCGCGTCGCTGCGACTGACCGAAGGGGCTGAGGTGCTGTTTGCCGAGCTCAAGCGTCTGGGCTACAAAACCGCTATTTTGTCGGGCGGCTTTACCTACTTCGCCAAGCAATTGCAGGCCAAGCTGGGCATCGACTATGTGTTCGCCAACGAGCTGGAAGTGGTGGATGGCAAAGTGTCTGGCGTGGCAGTCGAGCCGATTGTTGATGCACAGCGCAAAGCCGATTTGCTGACAGAGCTGGCGCGCAAGGAAGGCTTGAGCCTGGAGCAGACCATTGCGGTCGGTGACGGCGCCAATGACTTGCCGATGCTGGCAATTGCCGGGTTGGGTGTGGCGTTCCGCGCCAAGCCGCTGGTTAAAAAATCGGCTAAATACGCGATCACGACCCTGGGTCTGGATGGTGTGCTGTACCTGCTGGGCCAGCGTGACCGTAACGGCCAGGGCTAAGGGTTGACGCATCCCCTGTAGGAGCGAGCTTGTCTCGCGATCTTTTGAGGGTTTAAAAGATCGCGAGGCAAGCTCGCTCCTACAGAGGTAAAGGTGTTATTCGCCGATCTTCTCGCCCATCATCACCGGCGTACCGGCCGCCAGGGTTTCAGCCCACTTCACTTGCTCCGGGCCAAACAACACGATGGCCGTCGACCCCAGTTTGAAACGACCCAGCTCTGCACCTTTTTCCAGGTGGATCGGCGCACGGGCCGCTTCGTCGTAACGGAAGGTTTTCAGCTCGCGTTTAGGCGGCGTCACCAGACCGGCAAATACTGTTTCAATCGAGGCCACGATCATGGCGCCCACCAATACCACCGCCATCGGGCCGCGTTCGGTATCAAAAATGCACACCGCACGTTCGTTGCGGGCAAACAGCTCCGGCACGTTTTCAGCGGTGGTCTGGTTCACCGAGAACAGACGGCCCGGTACGTAGATCATCTCGCGCAGGGTGCCCGCCAGTGGCATGTGCACACGGTGGTAGTCTTTTGGCGACAGGTAAATAGTGGCGAATTCACCGCCCATAAACTGCGCTGCCACAGCGGCATCGCCGCCCACCAGTTCTTGCACGCTGTAGCTGTGGCCTTTGGCCTGGAACACGCGACCGTGTTCAATCGGGCCGAGCTGGCTGATTGCGCCGTCTGCCGGGCTGAGGATGGCGCCGGGCGTTGGGTCCAGCGGGCGGGCGCCGTCTTTCAGGGCGCGGGTGAAGAAGGCGTTGAAGTGCTCGTAGGCGGTGACGTCTTCAATCAGCGCCTGGGACATGTCCACTTGGTAGCGCTTGGCGAACCAGGTGGTGAAAGCATTTTTAAACCAGCGCACACGGCATTCGGCAATACAGCCCGCCAGGCGCGACAACAGATGGTGCGGCAACAGGTACTGACTCAGAAGGAACAAACGCTTTTTCATGCAAAATCCTTAGTGTTTTACAGGCGGCTCAACAGGCGTGTCTGGGTGGTTGCCCCATTCGCCCCAGGAACCGGCATAGGCTTTAACGCGCGGATAACCGAGCGCTTTGGCGACCAGATAAGTAAAGCCAGAGCGGTGGTGGGTCTGGCAGTGGGTAATCACTTCTTTGTCCGGCGTGATCCCGAGGTCCTTGAGAATCTCGGGCATGTCGGTGCGGATACGCAGGCTGCGTTCTTTGTCCATGCCTGCGGTCCATTCAAAATTCGCGGCGCCCGGGATGTGCCCACCCTTGGCTGCCAGCACTTTCTCACCACGGTATTCGGCGACGCTGCGGGCGTCCCAGATGGCCAGGTCCGCAGCGCCCAGGCGGCTTTGCAGGTACTCGCGGGTGGCGGTAGGTTCGTCGTGCAAGGTCAAGGCAACGGGGCCGCCGACCGCTGGCGGTACGTCTTGGGTAACGTCGTAGCCTTCAGCAATCCAGGCGTGAATGCCGCCGTCCAGATAGTGATAAGCCCGGTGCCCGATAACATCCAGTAACCAAATAAAACGCCCGGCCCAGCCGCCGCCTTCGTCGTCATAGACCACGTACACCGCGTCTGGGGTGTGCCCCAATTCGCCAAACAGCGCTTCGAGCGCGGCCTGGGTCGGCAGCAGTCCCGGTGCTGGCGGCAAACCCAGTTGCGTGCGTTTGGGCTCGACAAAGCGGGCGCCCGGGATATGCCCGGCTTCGTAGCGTGCAGCGCTGCTCAGGTCGACCACGATCACATGGGGCGCATCGAGCCGGGCTTTGAGGTCGCGGGGTTCAATGACTAACGGCAAGCCAGAGAAGTCAGGCATGTGTTCTCCAGAGCAAAAAAAGGGGTGAATTGTAGCGCAAGCGTTAGCGCCCGCGAGCAGTAAAGGTGTGCAGCGCTTTCTCGATACATTGCGCGGTTTTACCAAACGCTTGCACGCTGGTTTCCGAAAACGACCCGCCGTCCTGGTCGGCCAGTATCAGCATGACCACGCGCCCGTTATTGCTGAGCGAGCGTAACAGCAGATGCTCGCCGGGGAACAGACTGCGCAGGTTAGCGGGCATGGCTGCCGAAATCACCGCGTTGTTTTCGGGCGTGAGGCGCACTTGCGCCGGTTGCGCCATCAAGCGTTGCAGGGCAGGGCTGTCGCTGACATTGAGGGTCATGTCGAACGCAGTCTTGGGCAGGCCGAGCACTTGAAACGCGCGCAACAAACTTGAGGTTTTATCGGCCATCAGCAGGATGATCCGGCGCATGCCGCACGCTTGCAGGGCTTCACGGGCGCACAAGGTCAGGTGCATCGGGTTGGCGAAGGCCGTGGGTTCTTCCAGCAGTTGCCCGCAGTATTTGCGCCAGGCCTGCAAGGCTTGCGCGGACGGTGGCGGGGCCGGTTGCCCGTGGGTGTTTACGCGGCGCGCCTCCCACGGCATGAGCAAGGCCAGCGCCGGGTGCCAGAGGTCCGGGGTTGAGTGATAGCGGGCGCTGCTCGCGGCGTTCTGGTGCACTTGCTGCTGTACTTCATGCAGCGGCAGTTGCAGGTACAGGCTGGTCAGGTACTGCCAGCGCAGGTTGTGCGGCGAGTCCCAGCCCTGTTGCGCAGACAGTGCCAAACCGTTGGCCAGCAACAGGCTGTTGGCGGGATGGCTCAGCCAGCGGCGCAGGGCCGGGTCGGCATCCAGTTGTTGCTGCTGGTGCAATGGGCGATGGGTGTCGCGGGCAATATGCAGCACGCGGATCAACGTGCGTTTATCGTCGGTGATCACCGCGTAGCCCTGCATGATCCACTCGGGCAGCCGCCACAACTGGGCCAGCGCCCGGCAGATCTCGAACAGGCGCACGCCGAACAGCGCCCGTTCAACCTTGTCGGCGCATTCGCCTTTATGAATCACCCGCGCTTCCCATTCTTCCAGCTGTTTGGGGTGCGTCATCGCCATGGCCCACAACGGCGAGAAGAACAACAAACTGCCCCAGTACACTTTTTGCCACAATCTGGCCAGGCGGTTGCCGAACAGGCCAATCCCTTGCTGGGCCGCGTGCTGGCTGATGAGCAGCACTTGGCGCAGGGCAACGGGGATGTCTTCGGCCGGCAGCACCGGCATGCTTTCGAGCAACTCTTGGGTGCGTTTTAGCCCCAGCCGATTGAGCGCCACTTCAAGGCTTTCGGCGGGTTCGGTCAGGCTGCTTTGCGCGTGTTGATTGGCTTCGCGGATCAGGCTCAAGGCTAGCGCCGGGCTGTCTTGCATGACTTCGGCGATCTCGCGCAATGAGCGGCGACTGTCGCTGAGGGTCTTGGCGACTAACACATGGCTGCGCTGCGGGATCGGCAAACGCACCGCGTCGAGGTGGCTGACCCACGCGTCCAGAGAAGCAGGTATGACTGTCGATGGAACGGTTTCATTCGCCATGATGGTCGCGCGGTCATCATCTATTGTTTAAAGGCCCTATAGGGCCAAATGGCTTTTCGGCTTGAACGACTATAGTCTGGCGCAGATTAGCCGATAAGGATAAGAAGAGTTTTAGCGACGCTGGAATATGACCTTGAACCGGACTCAAAAAGTACCTTAATGACCTATGGCTAAAATTATCGGCATCATCGTCGTGTTTGCGAGCGTGCTCGGCGGCTACGTACTCTCTCACGGCAAGATCGGAGCGCTGATTCAGCCTTTCGAAGTCATGATCATCGGCGGGGCTGCCTTTGGTGCATTCCTGCAGGCCAACCCCGGCTACATGACCCTGCACGTGATCAAAAAATCACTCAGCATGTTCGGCACACGCTTTACCCACACCTTTTATTTGGAAGTGCTGGGCCTGGTGTACGAGATCCTCAATAAAAGCCGCCGCGAAGGCATGATGGCCATTGAGGCTGATGTTGAAGACCCTGCGGCCAGCCCGATTTTTGCCAAGTACCCGACTGTATTGAAAGACGAGCGCATGACCGCGTTTATCTGCGATTACCTGCGCATCATGTCGTCGGGCAACATGGCGCCCCACGAGCTGGAAGGGCTGTTCGACATGGAACTGTTCAACCTCAAGGAAGAACTCGAGCACCCGTCCCACGCCATCACCGGCATCGCTGACGGGATGCCGGGCTTCGGCATTGTGGCAGCGGTTCTTGGCATTGTTGTGACAATGGCGTCGTTGGGTGAGGGCGATCAGGCGGCCATCGGCATGCACGTGGGTGCGGCGCTGGTGGGGACGTTCTTCGGTATCCTCGCGGCCTACGGCTTCTTTGGCCCGCTGGCGACGTCGCTGGCCCATGACGCCAAAGAAGAGATCAACGTGTACGAGTCGATCAAAGCCTCGCTGGTGGCCTCGGCCTCGGGCATGCCGCCTTCGCTGGCCGTCGAATTTGGCCGCAAAGTGCTGTACCCCAAGCACCGGCCGAGCTTTTCCGAGCTGGAACAAGTGGTTCGCGGTCGCTGAGTTATGGAAAACAATCAGCCGATCATCATCAAGCGCGTCAAGCGCTATGGCGCAGGCCACCACGGTGGCGCCTGGAAGATCGCCTTTGCGGACTTTGCCACCGCGATGATGGCGTTCTTTCTGGTGTTGTGGCTTATGACCGCCGCCACGCCAGAGCAGAAAATCGCCATTGGTGGCTACTTTAAAGACCCGATCGGTTTCTCTGAAAGCGGCACGCCGTACACCATCGACCTGGGCGGCACGCCCGCATTGGCACCAGAAAACACCCTCAACCCGGAAGAGAAAAAGGAGCCCGTGCCGGACAAGATCAAAATCGATGCGGACCAGATTCAGGGCATGGCCGAGCAGGTTGAGAAGGAGCGCCTTGAGTTGCTGCTTCAGGAGTTGCAAAACAAGGTCGAAGAAAACCCGCAACTGAAGAAATTCAAAGACCAACTGTTGTTCGAAATCACCCCGGACGGTTTGCGTATCCAGGTGATGGACGCCGAAAACCGCCCGATGTTTGACGTGGGCAGTGCGCGCCTCAAGCCGTATTTCGAAGACATTTTGCTGGCCATGGCTGACACCATCGCGGCGGTGCCGAACAAGATCAGCATCAGCGGTCACACCGACGCCATGCCCTATGCGGGCACGGGCGATTACGGTAACTGGGAATTGTCGGCCAACCGCGCCAACGCGGCGCGGCGCACGCTGGTGGCGGGCAGCTACCCCGACAGTCAGGTCGCGCGGGTGGTGGGGTACGCCTCGTCAGTGCTGTTCGACAAGGCCCACCCAAACAACCCGGTCAACCGCCGGATCGACATCGTGGTGCTGACCAAAAAGGCCCAACAAGCGATTGAGGGTGAACAAGGGCCGGACCCGGTCAAGGCTGAACAGTTGCCCAAAGCCCTGGACGACCCGATCACCTTGCCGCCCGACCAGCAGCCAAAGCCGATGCATGAAGAGCGCCAGAAGCTGAACTTGTTTGATGACAAGCCCCCGGCCAACCCCTAAACCTGTGTAGGAGCGAGCTTGTCTCGCGATCTTTTAAACGATCGCGAGGCAAGCGCAGGCTTAGTAACTGCTTTCCGGCAAGCTCGCAATAATCGAGCGGTAGCTGTTCATGCGCTGTTGCTGCACACGGCCGTCTTCCAGGGCCATCAACAACGCGCAGCCCGGCTCGCGGTCGTGCTTGCAGTCGCGGAAGCGGCAGCGGCCGATCAAGTCGTGGAACTCGATAAAGCCCGCCTCAACGTCAGCCCGGCTGACGTGGCCCAGGCCAAATTCACGAATACCCGGTGAGTCGATCAACTGACCGCCGCCCGGGAAGTGGAACAACCGCGCGGTGGTGGTGGTGTGCGTGCCCTGACCGGACAGCTCCGACAGCGGCCCGACCCGCAGGTTGACCTCCGGCAGCAAGCTGTTGACCAGCGAGGATTTACCCACGCCCGATTGGCCCACAAACACGCTGATACGGCCGTTGAGTTGCTCTTGCAACTGCTGCATGCCGTCACCGTGGTGCGCAGACACTTCCAGCACCGGGTAGCCCAACTGGCGATAAACCCCCAGCAGTGCATTCAGAGCGGGTGCGTTTTGATCGTCGATCAAGTCTGCCTTGTTCAGCAGCAGGAACGGGCGGATCCCGGCGTGCTCGGCAGCCACCAGATAACGGTCGATCAAGTTGGCATGAGGCTCGGGCATTGGCGCGAAGACGATCACGATCATGTCGACGTTGGCCGCGACCGGCTTGAGCTGGCCACGGTTGTCGGGGCGGCACAGTTCGGTCTTGCGCGGCAACTGGGCGACGATCACGCCGATGCCCTGATTGCCTGCGCGCCACACCACGGTGTCACCGGTGACCAATGCGGGCAGGTTGGCGCGCAAGTGGCAACGGAACGTCTGGCCTTTCAGCTCGCCTTCTTGAGCCTCGACTTCGACCTGCACACCGAAGTGCGCGATCACCAGGCCGAGTTGCTCGGGGCCTAAGTCGCCGCCCTCAAGCGCTTCAAGGGCGCTGGATTCGCGTTTGGCGGCGCGGGCAGCGCGCTCGCCCTGGATCTTTTCGATGCGCCAGTTTTGGCGACGATTGAGCTGGCGTTTGGCCATGGGTGTTCCGTGTTGATAACGATAAGAAGGGTAAAACGCTGGCGAGTTTAGCACGTGGGCCGGGCGCCTAAGCTAAACTGCGCGACTAAGCACTGGAGGCCTTTATGAACAACGCGCAGAACCTGATCTGGATCGACCTGGAAATGACCGGCCTTGATCCGGACAACGACGTCATTATCGAAATGGCCACCATCGTCACCGACAGCAACCTCAACACCTTGGCTGAAGGCCCGGTGATTGCCATCCACCACAGCGACGAAGTGCTCGCCCGCATGGACGAATGGAACACCCGCACCCACGGCGCCAGCGGCCTGACCCAGCGGGTCAAGGACAGCACCGTGAGCATGGCACAAGCCGAAGCGCAGACCTTGGCCTTCCTTGAACAGTGGGTGCCTAAAGGCAAATCGCCTATCTGCGGCAACAGCATCTGCCAGGACCGACGTTTTCTGTACACCCACATGAAGGCCCTCGAAAGCTACTTCCACTACCGCAACCTGGACGTCTCGACCCTCAAGGAACTGGTCGCCCGTTGGGCGCCTGAAGTGCGCGATACCCTGGTGAAAAAAGGCACGCACCTGGCGCTGGACGACATTCGCGAGTCGATTGCCGAGCTGCAGCATTACCGCAAGCACTTCATCAAGTTTTAAGCGCCCGCCCCTGTAGCCGCTGCCGCAGGCTGCGATGGGCTGCGCAGCGGCCCCCGCTTTTAAGATTCAAAGAGAAGGTCCTTCGGCCCTTATCGCAGCCTGCGGCAGCGGCTACAAAAATACGCCCCCTTTTGGTGCTCTCAGCAACTGAGTAGACTGCGCGCCTCATTGCAAGGATCGCCGCCATGTTGCTGATGCTCTATTTAGTTGCCATTACTGCTGAAGCCATGACCGGCGCGCTGTCTGCCGGGCGTCGGGGCATGGACTGGTTTGGTGTGGTGCTGATTGCCTGCGTCACCGCGCTGGGCGGCGGTTCGGTCCGTGATGTGCTGCTGGGGCATTACCCGCTGACGTGGGTCAAACACCCGGAATACCTGGTGCTCACCACCTTTGCCGCGTTGGTGACGATTTTTATCGCACCGCTGATGCGCCATTTGCGTTCACTGTTTTTAGTGCTCGATGCGCTGGGGCTGGTGGCGTTTACCCTGATCGGCTGCATGACCGCCCTGGAAATGGGTCAGGGCATGCTGGTGGCGTCAGTGAGCGGGGTGATAACCGGCGTGTTTGGCGGTATCCTGCGTGACATCTTCTGCAACGATATCCCGCTGATCTTCCGTCGCGAACTTTACGCCAGCGTGTCCTTCGCGGCCGCGTGGTGCTTTTTGCTGTGCACCTACCTGAACATGCCCAACGAACAGGCGATCTTCGTCACCTTGTTCGGTGGGCTCTTGCTGCGACTGTTGGCGATTCGCTTTAACTGGGAAATGCCCAAGTTCGTGTACAACGACGAGCATTAATCGGCCAGCAGCGCCGAGGAGTCTCGCGAACTCGGCGCACCCGAAGATGCCCACATGGCCGTCATAAAGCGGTGATAGCCATGCGAGCTCAATCGATCTGTCAAAACCAGCAGCTGACATCAGTGACCTGGCGAGACTATCCGCACAGTTCCAGCGCCACAAGGCGGAGGGGGATCTCTCGGATATATCCCGCAAGGGAAAGGGGAATATAAGGTTAAAACGTTGCTGTTTGTGTGAGATGTAACGCCCTAGCGTGTAGTTTAATATCCATTAATAAATCCCTCTTCATAACTGAATACTCCTACATAATGCGTAGATGATAAGGGGTGGTTGTGCGCAGTTGTTTAACTATTCTAAGGGGGCGGTTAATTAAAAATAGTTAGTTAAACAGGGAAAGGTTGGGTTTATATCATGGATAGATTATTGGATTCTGCGCCAACGGCGCAAACAAACCAGATTGTAGGTGTGGCAACTTTTGAAGTTGTGTTTGACTCAGCCCCGGGTACGGCTGTCAAAAAAATATACGCCAATGGGCGGATGCGAGCGCGTTTGATTGTGTGTGTGAGTTGCCTTGATTCGGAGGGGCGAGAAGTTCGTCCTGCACCCGAGATTTTAGAATCACTTAAATTAATTGAATATTTCGGTGGCGCTGATCTTGGTTCACACTGGAGTGTCTCTGAAAAGCCTAATAAATACAGGCATGACATGTCAGGCGCGGGTGGTCGTAGTCGCCGGCACATTGGCGAATTTGACGATAAGGTCGTACGAATTGAGCGCTGGGTCAGTTGTGAGCAGCCCGATGAAAAGCGGATCGCTGCAGCCATCACGTTGCCTAATGGCAGGCTTGTCAAAAGCAATAATCCGAGTGCGCCGTTTGGAGGCAGCGACAGTTCTGTCACCCTCAATGCAATTGCACCTGTCCAATATGGTTTGGAAAATTTTCGATTAACAAAAGTCGACGAGTTTTCTGGAACGGACAGATCAATTTGCAAGTGGTACTTGGGGCTGTATCTTGGTGGTGAAAAAGTACCGCTTGCAGGGTGGTTTTCCCCTGGGTTTGATAGCGAAAGTGAAGTTGAAATTTACTGTAATTCCTGGCGGCAAGGAACATGGGAATACCCGCAATATATAGTGTGCGCTATCGCTGATGATCACCATGGAATGATAAATATGTGGTTGCCAAAAGATTCGGCAGACCACAGTGGGCGGGTCAAGGAGAATTATTTAATTAGTGTCAACGACAGGCCGGGTGAAATCTCGTTGGTCCAAGGCTTCTCGGGGTGGGCAGACAGAAGTGTGTCGGCCAATACTCAACCGTTTGCGATTACGGTATTGGATGATTTTGGTACCGCTCACAACTTTCAAATTGTCACTAACTCGAACAGTTTTGAACTTGAATTAAAGTAGGCTTGTCGCCTTTGAAATAGTGGCGGCGTGCTTGTAAATTACTTATTAAATGGACGTTATTTATGTCGGATGTGGAATACGATGAAGTGTATTCAAATGCTTTTAATTTCAGTAGCTTCCTGTTAGGAGGTGTCGATCCGCGAACGGGTATTTATAGTTGCACGCTGTCATTGGGGGAGATCACTTCGCACGCTCTGAATGGTCCCTCCTTGCCCATTAATTTTCACTTCAATCCGCTCAACCCCTTGGACTGCGGTTTTGGCAAAGGTTGGACCCTGGCGTGTACGCGTTATGACCGAGCGGCTAAATGTTTAACGTTGGTCAGTGGTGAAACCTCTAAAACGCTGGAGTTACCTGACGAAGTCCAGCTCGTTGACCAAAAAATTGAGCGTTTCAGGCTGGTCAAAACCGACGAAAACCGTTTCATCCTTTCGACTGTTAGTGGTCAGCGTGAAGAATTAAGCAGAGTGGGCCAGAGCAGCGTAGCCGTATCGCAGCGTATATGGGCAGCCAATGGAGCAAGACTTGATCTGGAATACACGCTCTTCAACGGCCGGCCAATGCTTGCAGCCGTTCGTGATAGCCAGCGTACGTTGCTATCGATAACGCGCACTGGCGCCGGGGTACAGCTCAAGCGATACCCCAACTCAGATCAAGAAGCCAGTTTTGATATCCGTTTCACCAATAACCGTATCGTGAGTATTACGCTGCCCTGCGCAGGCCGTTGGGATATTGGTTATCAGGTCATTGATGGCTTGACGTATGTATCTCGAATTTTCTCGCCCATGGGGGCTGTTGAGCGCGTCAGCTATAAAAAATCGGGATTGCGCTTTCCGGCAGGCGCCGGCCGCGCGGCAATGGCGTCGGTGGCAGCCTATACGGTGTTTCCAGGTAATGGGCAGCCAGCCATCCATAAGCGCTATAGCTTCTCGGACCAAAACTTTTTGGGTTTTGGCGCCCCCGGTGTTTCAGCGTCAACGGCCAGCGATGCGCTCTATAAATTGGCTGGGGACTACAACTACACGTCCTGCGAAACCCTGTTGCGAGACTCCAACGTTTATCAGGAGACGGTGCGTACCTATAACAAGTTTCACCTGTTGGTGTCTGAAGTCCGCCGTAGCGGCGCAAAAATCACCTCTCAGTTGTTTGATTATTACTATGAGCCAGGCAAAAGCTTTGAAGAGCAGCCTGCTCAATGCTGTTTACCAAAGCGCTCGGTCATGCGCTATGACGACGCCATTTCGAAGCGCTCGCGAGAAGATGTCACGCAGTTTGAATACGACAATTTCGGGAATGAAATCAGGAGAGTGGAGCCCGGTGGCTTAACCACGTTGACGGAGTATTTTGCAACTGAGGGCGGTATTGACTGCCCGCCAGATCCGCTCGCTTTTGTCAGGTTTCCCCGCCAGAGAACGGAATTCAACCCCGCAGACTCAAAGTCTGGCAGCAGTATCACGCGCTACCGGTATGCGAGCTCCCCGCTGCTTGAAGGCTATTCAATTGCTTCAATTGTTCCCGTACGCGAACAGTTTTATTTGCGCGACGAACAGGCGGAGCATTTATACGAACAAATCGATTATGAATACGTTAATGCGCCCCAGGCTCCTGACGTCCATGGCCGCTTGTTGGCCAAGACGTCGACGCTCAACGCTTTGGCTACCCGGCAAACCTATACCTACAGCGTCAACAACCTGACAGTGAGTGTTAAAACTGTGCTCACGGCGCACGACGCAAAGAGCGCCGCGAGCACGGTCGTCTATGCAGCGCTGACGGGCAATTGCCTGATGACCCAAGAAGAAGGTAAGGCGCCTGTTAGTTACGAATATGACGCATTGGGGCGTGTGACCCGCGAAACAGTGTCGCAAGGTACGGCCTATGCGGCGCATACCGTACGCGTTTATCAATTGCCGCAGGCAGAGTCTCAGTACCCCACTCTATGGGTGACCGATGTTAATGGCATGCAGCAGCGGGTGACTTATGACGGTATTGGCCGTGTCTGCACACTCGAAGAAGAGGAGGAGGTAGACGGTTCTGCGAGCGGCATCCCTTTGCGGGTCGTTAAAGCGAATATGTACAACAGTTCTGGCCAGCTTCAGAGTGAAACAGCCACTGACTGGCTCAATGGAGCCCCTTTAGCCCAGCGCACCCGCTATGAGTATGACGAATGGGGCCAGGTTAAAAGCATTCAGGGCCCAGATGGTTTGCATGACTACATCGAGCGAGAGCAAGAGCGCTTATGTGAAACCCGATGGAAGCAGGGACATGGCAAAACCGTGACGTTTTTCAATGAGCGGGGCAAGCCTGTGAGTGTCGAGTTGTTCGACTTGGAGGGGGTTAGCCAGGCTAAGATCACCCATGTCTATGATGGCTTTGATCGGTGCACACAACAGATAGACCCCGCAGGCAACGTGACCTCCTTTCGCTACGATGCGTTTGGGCGTCTTAGTCGAAGTACGTTGCCAGATGGCAATGTGGTTGAAACCCGTTATGCGTCCTTTAGTCATGACGCTCTGCCTGTAGAGATTCGCGTGGCGGGCAAGACCTTGGGCAGTCAAACCTTCGATGGATTGGGGCGATTGACCAGTGCCGTGACGGGCGGGAGGGAGGTCAAGCGCGAATACGTTGGCTCGGGGCTCGCGCCCACGGCCATCATCCAGCCTGATGGTCGACGAGTTACCCACCAATACGAGCCTTTGCTGGATGGGCTTTTGACCCGACGTACGCAGGCCGATCAAATCTCGAACTATGCCTATTACCCTCGGTCGGGGTTGATGTCGGAGTGCTCCGAGCAGGGCCGCGTGGGAACTTTCCGGTATTCACGTGCCGGGTGGCTGACCTATGAGCGATGGGCTTTACCTGGGCACGCCTATGAAACAACCAACCGCTATTCGTTGGGCGGCCGTGTCTTGAGTCATGTAGACGTGAAAGGGGAGGAGCACCGTTACGAGTACGATGCTACGGGTCGAGTTAAGTCTTTCAGGCATACGAGTTTAAATGCTGAGTTCACATACAACACGCTAGGTCAGTTGCATGTGATGCGCGCGACGGATGCATCATCACAGCAGTTGAAGACCACGCTGAGCTATGACGCGCTGGCGCGTGAAGTGCAGCGAGTGATCGAACTTGTTGGTAGTGAGTCCTATACGTTAACAACCCGCTACACCAAGGCCAGCAAAGTGGCGCAGCGCACCCTGGTTGGCGCGAATGATATGCTTCGGGACGAAAACTTCAGTTATGACTCGCGGGGCAGGCTAGAAACCTACCAATGCTCGGGTACGCACCGGCCGCTTGACGTTTTCGGCAAAGAGATAGTGGGGCAACGGTTCACGTTTGACGCGTTTGACAATATTGTTTCGCTGGAAACCCAGTTCCCAGGGGGAGTAAACACCACCATTTATACGATGAGTGAGCGTGATCCGACCCAATTGATCAGCATCCAGCACTCTCATCCGGATTACCCGGCGGCGATCACGCTGCATTATGACGATAACGGCAAACTGCTAATCGACACTCAGGGCCGTAGCCTGGGTTATGACGGGCTGGGTCGTTTGAGCGAAGTCTCAGTGGCAGTGAGTTCGGTCATCCGGCGTTATGGATATGACGCCCGGGATCGGTTACTTGAAATGACCGATAACGAGCAAACATCCACGCATCTTTTTTATCGAAATGATGCCGTCAGCAGCGAAGTCAGGGGCCCTGATGCGGCGACGTTCTTCCGGCTGGGGGATGTATTACTGGGGCAAGGCTTGCGTGGCTCGCTTGATCAAACAGTGTTGTTGGGTGTTGACCATCAAAATACCATCTTGGCCGAGGCGGCACCTTTACGCGCTGTCACCTATACACCCTATGGCGCACGCACAGCCCAAGATGGCCTGCAGAGTTTGTTAGGGTTAAACAATGAGCGATTTGATTCGATCACCGGGTGCTACTTATTGGGTAATGGTTATCGCGCTTATGATCCGCTGCTGATGCGTTTTCAAAGCCCTGACAGCCTTAGCCCGTTTGGTGAAGGTGGTCTCAATCCTTATGTGTATTGCTTGGGTGATCCGATTAATCGCAGTGACCCCACTGGGCACTCTTCGTGGCAGGCCTGGTTGGGTGTTGGCCTTGCAGTGTTTGGTATTCTTGCGAGCATTCTAAGCTTCGGCGCCGCGACCCCCTTGGCGATTACCGGGTTGGTGGCGGGGGTCGCCAGTGGCGTAGCAGGTATCGCGGGAGCCGCAGCACAGGAGTTGTTTCCGAACTCGGGCGCGGGGGACGTGCTGGGTTATGTGAGTTTAGGTTTGGGGCTTTTATCGTTAGGGGCTGGGCTCGCGGCCTCGACGAAAGCATTCAGTCAGTGGGGTAACCGCATGAATGATGCATTTAAACAAGGCCTCTCTGGGAGGGGGGGAGCAAAGGCGGCAAATCGGATGGCCAAGTTAAAACCGGTAGAGGAAGAGTCTTCGGTCACGTGGAAGCTTATCAGGCCCAAACCGCGAAATATAAACCCCGACTTGAGCGATAGCGCAAAACGTGATTACAACGTGTTCACTGACGCGATTGAAAAGGAGAGCCTTCACCCTAGATCTGCTGCTAAACGAATAGGTGAATCGAAGTACGGCAAATTAGGAGGTACTTCGAATCAATATAAAGTGCGCATTGGCGGTAAAGACCGGGTGACGTTTTTACTGCATAAGGCCTCTGTAGAGATTTTACAAGTCGGGGGGCACACTTGAATTAAGGCCAGGGGCTGTTTGCCGAGTGGCGTGTTGTGCCAACGCCCATTCCACATGCTCTTGCACCAGCTCCGACGGGTACTCACGCCGGGCCTTCAGCGCTTCCAGCACAGGAATAGTTGAAGGCGCATTGCCCAGCCCCACCGCCAAGTTACGCAGCCAGCGCTCGTAACCGGCCCGGCGCAGGGGCGAGCCTTCGGTGCTGCTCAAAAATTTGTCTTCGTCCCACATGAACAATTCGGCCAGTTCGGCGTTGTCCAGGTTGTGGCGGGGCTTGAAGTCGCCCTCGCCGGTCGCGCGGGCGAAGCGGTTCCACGGGCAGACGATCTGGCAGTCATCGCAGCCAAACACCCGGTTGCCCATCATTGAGCGCAGTTCTTCCGGGATCGCGGTTTTAAGCTCGATGGTCAGGTACGAAATGCACCGCCGCGCATCCAGCACATACGGCCCCACAAACGCCTTGGTCGGGCAAATGTCCAGGCATGCGCTGCAGCGCCCGCAGTGTTCGGTGGTGTGGGGCTCGTCCTCGGGCAGCGGTATGTCGACAAACAGTTCACTTAAAAAGAAGTAACTGCCCGCCTTGCGGTTGAGCACCAGGGTGTTTTTGCCGATCCAGCCCAGCCCGGCTTTTTGCGCGATGGCTTTTTCCAGCACCGGGGCGCTGTCAACGAAGGCGCGAAAGCCGAACGGGCCTATTTCGGCCTGAATGCGGTCAGCCAACTGTTGCACGCGTTTGCGGATCAGCTTGTGGTAGTCGCGGCCCAGGGCGTAACGCGATACGTAGGCTTTTTCGGGTTGGGCCAGCAATTGCGCCATGTGCGTGTCGCCGGGCAGGTAGTCCATGCGCAACGACACCACGCGCAAGGTGCCGGGCACCAGCTCTTCGGGGTGCGAACGTTTGCTGCCGTGGGCGCCCATGTATTCCATGTCGCCGTGGTAGCCAGCGGCCAGCCAGCGTTCAAGGTGTTGCTCGTGTTCCCCCAGATCAAGGCCGGCAATGGCGACTTGTTGAAAGCCCAACTCACGGCCCCATTCCTTGATGGACTGAGCAAGAGCGGGGAGGTCGGCAGTAATAGCAGGCATGAGGCAAGAGAAACCAGAGCTGAGATGCGTATAATTCTGCCAGACATCGGAGCCCGACACGCATGCCGCAGACCAAACACCTCTTTGCTGACTCCCAACCGCTGCTGGCAGACACCCTGCCACGCCTGCCTGCACGTGCGCCCGACGCCCATAAAGGCCAGTTCGGCCATGTGCTGCTGATTGGCGGTGACCGGGGTTTTGGCGGCTCCATTACCCTCAGCGCCCAGAGCGCCTTACGCTGTGGTGCCGGACTGGTGTCACTGGCTACCCGCCCGGAGCATGTACCGGCTGCCTTGACCCGCTTGCCCGAGGTGATGACCCTCGGCGTGTCGTCGGCCAACCAGTTAATGGGCGTGCTGGCGCAAGCCAGCGTGGTTGTGGTGGGGCCGGGGTTGGGGCAGGCCGCGTGGGGGCGCAGCTTGCTGTCGGCGGCGGCTCAGGCAAAAAAGCCACAAGTCTGGGATGCCGATGCGCTCAATCTGTTGTCCAACGCTGACTGTGCGCTGCCAGCAGGCTGCGTGCTCACCCCGCACCCCGGCGAAGCCGCGCGTTTGTTGGGGTTGAGCACTGAACAGGTGCAGGCAGATCGCCCGGCGGCGGCTCGTGCGCTGGTTAAAAAATACTCAGCGGTGTGCGTTCTTAAGGGGGCAGGCACGCTGATTGCCGGGCTGGAGGGCCAATTGGCGCTGTGTACGCAGGGGCATCCGGCCATGGCCACGGCCGGTTTGGGCGACGTGCTGGCCGGTGTGGTCGGCGCGCTGCTGGCGCAGGGCATGAGCGCCTTTGATGCTGCATGCCTGGCGGTGTGGCTGCATGCCCGCGCCGGCGAACAACAAGGACAATTGGGCCGTGGGCTGGCGGCCAGTGATTTGATACCAGCCATTCGTCAGTTGTTGGAGGAGCAAACACCGTGTCTGAATTAACACTGCATCTGGCGGATGAAGAGGCCATGGTCGCCTTTGGCGGGCATTTGGCCCGCATCACCCAGGGGCATGGGCTGATTTTTCTGGAAGGGGATTTGGGCGCGGGTAAAACCACCCTGTCTCGCGGCATTATTCGCGGCCTGGGCCACACCGGCGCGGTTAAAAGCCCGACGTTTACCCTGGTTGAACCCTACGAAATTGGCGACATCCGCGCATTTCACTTCGACCTTTATCGCCTGGTTGACCCGGAAGAGTTGGAATATATGGGGATTCGCGACTATTTCGACGAAGACGCCCTATGCTTGATTGAGTGGCCCCAACAAGGTGCAGGCTTTTTGCCAAAGGCCGACCTGACCATTACCATTAGGCCGCATAACACCGGGCGCGCGCTGACGTTGTCGCCCCAAGGCTCGCGTGGCGAGGCTTGGTGTGCCGCAGTGGCGCTGGAATACAAATAATGATGGGGTTTGGTATGCGCTTTCGCGCGTTAGTGAGTGTCGTGGGTCTGTTGCTGAGTGTCATGGCGGTTAATGCCATAGCAGCGACACAAGTGAAAAGCGTGCGTTTGTGGCGTGCCCCGGACAACACGCGGCTGGTGTTTGACCTGACCGGCCCGGTGCAGCACAGCGTGTTCACGCTGACGGCGCCTGACCGTCTGGTGATTGATATCAACGGTGCAACCCTGGCCGGGCCGCTGAATGTGGCCACGGCCAATACGCCGATCACCAGCATGCGCTCGGCGCAGCGCACACCGACCGACCTGCGGGTGGTCATCGACCTGAAAAAACCGGTCACCCCCAAAAGCTTTGTGCTGGCCCCTAACGCCCAATACGGCAATCGCCTGGTGGTCGATTTGTTCGACCAGGGCGCAGACCTGACGCCAAGCCTGCCCGCCACGACAGTGGCCAAGGTGCCTGTGGTGCCGGTCCCGGTCCCTGTTCCGGTCACGCCTGCCCAGCCTGATATCAAGCTGCCGCCGGTGCCGAGCGGTAAGCGCGAAATTGTTGTGGTGATCGACCCCGGCCACGGCGGTGAAGACCCGGGTGCTTCGGGTTCTGCGGGCCAACACGAAAAGAACGTGGTGCTGGCGATTGCCAAAGAGTTGCAGCGCCAGATCAACGGCATGCGCGGCTTTCGGGCTGAGCTGACCCGTACCGGCGACTATTTCATCCCGTTGCGTGGCCGTACCGAAATCGCCCGTAAAAAGGGTGCCGACCTGTTTGTGTCGATTCACGCTGACGCTGCGCCGTCGAAGGCGGCGTTTGGTGCATCGGTGTTTGCCTTGTCTGAACGCGGCGCCACGTCCGAGACGGCGCGCTGGCTGGCTGACAGCGAAAACCGTTCTGACTTGATCGGCGGCGCGGGCAACGTGAGCCTCGATGACAAAGACAAAATGCTCGCAGGCGTATTGCTCGACCTGTCGATGACCGCCTCGCTGACCTCCAGCCTCAACGTCGGCCAGAAGGTTCTGAGCAACATCGGCCGGGTCACGCCGTTGCACAAGCAGCGCGTGGAGCAGGCCGGGTTTATGGTGCTCAAGTCGCCGGATATCCCGTCGATCCTCGTGGAAACCGGATTTATCTCGAACGCCAACGAAGCCTCGAAACTGTCCTCGGCCAGCCATCAGCAGGCGCTGGCGCGTTCGATCAGCAGTGGCGTGCGCCAGTTCTTCCAGCAAAACCCGCCACCGGGCACCTACATTGCCTGGCTACGTGACACTGGCAAAATCGCCCAAGGGGCCCGTGAACACACGGTTCGCCCTGGCGAAACCCTGGCGATGATTGCGGTGCGTTACCAAGTGGGCGTGGCGACGCTGCGCTCCACCAACGGCTTGAAAAGCGATGAACTGAAAATCGGTCAAAACTTGAGCATTCCGGCCACTGAGCTGGTGACCAAGCAATGAGTGATGAGGTGATGAACAGCGCCCGCATTGAACTGCTTAGCCCGCGGCTGGCTAACCAGATTGCCGCGGGTGAAGTGGTTGAGCGCCCGGCCTCGGTGATCAAAGAGTTGCTGGAAAACAGCCTCGACTCGGGCGCCAAGCGCATTGACGTGGACGTCGAGCAGGCCGGGATCAAGCTGCTGCGGGTGCGTGACGACGGCAGCGGTATCTCCAGTGACGACTTGCCGCTGGCGCTGGCGCGACACGCCACTAGCAAGATCCGCGACCTCGAAGACCTTGAGCGGGTGATGAGCCTGGGCTTTCGGGGCGAGGCGCTGGCATCGATCAGTTCGGTGGCCCGCCTGACCCTGACCTCGCGCACCCGTGGCGCCGAGCAGGCGTGGCAGGTCGAAACCGAAGGCCGCGACATGGCCCCGCGGGTTCAGCCAGCGGCGCACCCGGTGGGCACGTCGGTTGAAGTGCGCGACCTGTTTTTCAACACCCCGGCGCGGCGCAAATTCCTCAAGACCGAAAAAACCGAATTCGATCACCTGCAAGAAGTGATCAAGCGTCTGGCTTTGGCGCGTTTTGATGTGGCGTTCAACTTGCGCCACAACGGCAAAAGTATTCTCAATCTGCATGAAGCTCGCGACGCCACGGCCCGCGCCCGGCGTGTGGCGGCGGTGTGTGGCCCGGCGTTTCTGGAGCAGGCGCTGCCCATCGAGGTCGAGCGTAACGGCCTGCATTTGTGGGGCTGGGTGGGCTTGCCGACGTTTTCTCGCAGCCAGGCCGACTTGCAGTACTTCTATGTGAATGGCCGTGCGGTGCGCGACAAGCTGGTGGCGCACGCGGTGCGTCAGGCGTACCGCGATGTGCTGTTCAATGGTCGGCACCCGACCTTTGTGCTGTTTTTTGAAGTCGACCCGTCGGTGGTCGACGTCAACGTGCACCCGACCAAACACGAAGTGCGTTTCCGTGACGGGCGCATGGTGCACGACTTTTTGTACGGCACGCTGCACCGCGCGCTGGGCGACGTACGCCCCGAAGACCAATTGGCCGCGCCTGCGCCGGTGCCGGGGGCTGAACGCCCGACCGGGATCGAAGCCGGTGAGTTCGGCCCACAAGGCGAGATGCGCCTGGCCGCGCACCTGCTGGAGCAGCCTCAGGCTGCACCGGCTGCGCACGTACCGGGTTCCGGCGCGGGGGCGGGTTATCAGTCTTACTACCGGCCGCCGACTTCCGGGCCGTCCATGGCGACCGCCGAAGCCAAAAATGCCTACCGCGAGTTTTTCGCGCCATTGCCCGAGGCCACGGCGGCGCCGATGCCTGAGGGGCAGGGTGATATTCCGCCATTGGGCTTTGCCCTGGCGCAGCTCAAGGGTATCTATATCCTTGCGGAAAACGCCCACGGCCTGGTGCTGGTGGACATGCACGCGGCCCACGAGCGGATCATGTACGAGCGCCTCAAAATCGCCATGGCCAGCGAAGGCCTGAGCGGCCAACCGCTGCTGGTGCCTGAGTCGATTGCGGTCAGCCAGCGTGAAGCCGATTGCGCCGAAGAGCACGGCGAATGGTTCCGTCGCCTGGGCTTCGAGTTGCAGCGCTTGGGCCCGGAGACTCTGGCCATTCGCCAGATCCCGGCCTTGCTCAAGCAGGCCGAGGCGCAGCGCCTGGTGCATGACGTGCTGGCCGATTTGATGGAGTACGGCACCAGTGACCGCATTCAGGCGCACCTCAACGAATTGCTCGGCACTATGGCGTGCCACGGCGCGATCCGGGCCAATCGGCGTTTGGCCATCCCGGAAATGAACGGCTTGTTGCGCGACATGGAAAACACTGAGCGCAGCGGTCAGTGCAATCATGGTCGTCCCACCTGGACCCAAATGGGCCTGGACGACTTGGACAAACTCTTTTTGCGCGGTCGCTGATGACAGGTTCCAAGGCTTTACCCCCGGCCATCTTTTTGATGGGCCCCACCGCCGCAGGCAAGACGGATCTGGCGATCGAGCTGAGCAAGGTGCTGCCCTGTGAGCTGGTCAGCGTGGATTCGGCGCTGGTGTATCGCGGCATGGACATCGGCACGGCCAAGCCGTCCAAAGATATTCTGGCGGCGCATCCGCACCGGTTGATCGACATCATTGATCCGGCCGAGAGCTATTCGGCAGCTGATTTTCGCCGCGATGCGTTGCAATCCATGGCCGAGATCACCGCACGGGGCAATATCCCGCTGCTGGTGGGCGGCACAATGTTGTATTACAAAGCGTTGCTTGAAGGTCTGGCCGACATGCCAGCCGCCGACCCGCAGGTGCGTGCGCAGCTCGAAGAAGAAGCCCAGCGCCTTGGCTGGCAGGCGCTGCATGATCAGTTGGCAGCGGTCGACCCGGAGTCGGCGGCGCGCATTCACCCCAATGACCCGCAGCGTCTGACCCGGGCGTTAGAGGTGTATCGGGTGAGCGGCCTGAGCATGACGGCCCACCGGCACAAACAATCTGAAGAATCTACTAAAGCAGCAGCTTCTGGCGGCGGCCAATTGCCCTATACTGTCGCCCAACTGGCCATCGCTCCGGCGAACCGGCAGGTGCTGCATGACAGAATCGCGCAAAGATTCATGCAAATGCTGGAACAGGGATTCATCGACGAGGTCTTAGCCCTGCGAGATAGAAGTGACCTGCACGCCGGGTTGCCGTCTATACGTGCAGTGGGCTACCGCCAAGTCTGGGATTATCTGGACGGCAAGCTGACAGCGACCGAGATGCAGGAGCGCGGCATCATTGCTACGCGCCAATTGGCCAAACGTCAGTTCACCTGGTTGCGCGGTTGGGATGATCTACATTGGCTGGACAGCCTGGACTGCGACAATCTGCCGCGCGCCTTGAAATACTTGGGATCGGTCTCCATATTGAGCTGAGTCCCGGAAATTGCCGTCTATCCTATGGGTATGGCGACATCGCCATCTAATTTTTGTATCTATTTTTTTATCCTTACAGGAGTGCGGCACATGTCAAAAGGGCATTCGCTACAAGACCCTTACTTGAATACTTTGCGTAAAGAGAAGGTTGGCGTTTCCATCTACCTGGTCAACGGTATCAAGCTGCAGGGGACTATCGAGTCGTTCGACCAGTTCGTGATCCTGCTGAAAAACACCGTGAGCCAAATGGTTTACAAACACGCTATCTCGACAGTCGTCCCAGTACGTCCGATCCGTCTGCCTAGCGCGAGCGAATCTGATCTGGCAGACGCTGAGCCAGGTAACGCTTGATAGGAGTCTCCTTTGTTCTTTGAGCGCCACGGTGGTGGTGAGCGGGCGATCCTCGTTCACTTGGAAGTTCAGGACCCTGAGGCGCACGAAGATCCGCAGGAGTTCCAGGAGTTAGCAGTATCGGCTGGCGCCGAGACCGTCGCGTTTTTCAACGTGCCGCGTCATCGGCCTTCGGCCAAGTACCTGATTGGCAGTGGCAAGGTCGAGGAGTTGCGCGACCTGGTCAAGGCCGAGAAGGTCGACATTGTGATTTTCAATCACGTCCTCACGCCCAGTCAGGAGCGTAACCTCGAACGCGTGTTCGAGTGTCGCGTGCTTGACCGTACCGGGCTGATTCTCGACATCTTCGCTCAACGCGCCCGTACCCATGAAGGCAAGCTGCAGGTCGAACTGGCCCAGCTTGATCACATGAGCACGCGTCTTGTGCGCGGCTGGACCCACCTTGAGCGTCAAGGTGGCGGCATTGGTATGCGCGGGCCGGGTGAAACCCAGCTCGAAACCGACCGCCGTCTGTTGCGTATACGCATCAGCCAGATCAAGTCGCGTCTGAAAAAAGTCCGCAGCCAACGTGAACAGTCCCGTAGAGGGCGCCAACGCGCCGATATTCCTACGGTGTCGCTGGTGGGGTATACCAACGCCGGTAAGTCCACGTTGTTCAACGCGGTCACTCAGTCAGACGTATTTGCCGCAGACCAGTTGTTCGCCACGCTCGACCCGACCTTGCGCCGCGTTGACCTGGACGACCTGGGGCCGATCGTACTGGCCGATACCGTGGGCTTTATTCGTCACTTGCCGCACAAGCTTGTTGAAGCATTCCGGTCTACGCTCGAAGAGTCGAGCAATTCGGATTTGCTGCTGCACGTGATCGACGCGCATGAGCCCGAGCGCATGCAGCAGATCGAACAGGTGATGATCGTCCTCAACGAGATTGGCGCGCAGGACTTGCCGATCCTTGAGGTCTACAACAAAATCGATTTGCTTGAAGGTGTAGAGCCGCAGATCCAGCGTGATGCCGATGGCAAACCGCAGCGGGTCTGGTTGTCGGCCCGTGAAAACCAAGGTCTGGAGCTGCTTGAGCAGGCCATTGCCGAGTTGCTGGGCAGTGATTTGTTCGTTGGCACCTTGCGCTTGCCGCAACGTTTTGCTCGACTGCGTGCACAGTTCTTCGAACTGGGGGTTGTGCAAAAAGAAGCGCATGACGATGAGGGCTCCAGTTTGTTGGACGTACGCCTGCCGCGTTCCGAGCTCAATCGCTTGGTCAGCCGTGAAGGGATGCAACCGCTGGAATTCATCGAAGAACACACTTTGCAATAAAAGCCTCCTAAAGCGGCCGTGCCGCTGTGGTAGGCATTCTGTAGCATTGGTCGGCGCGCCGTGGGCGCGTCTTTGCTTTATCAGATGGAGAGCGCTATGGCTTGGAATGAGCCGGGTGGCAACTCGAACAATCAAGATCCCTGGGGTAGCAAACGCCCTAAAAATGGCGACCGCAAGGGACCACCGGATCTCGACGAGGCCTTCCGAAAGCTGCAGGAAAGCCTGAATGGGTTGTTCGGTGGTGGAAAAAAACGTACCGGTGGCGGTGGCAACGAAGGTGGCTCAGGCGGTAAGAGCGCCGGCTTCGGTGTGCTCGGCCTGGTACTGGTCGTTATGGCAGCCGTCTGGCTGTACAGCGCGGTTTATGTGGTCGACGAGCAGGAGCAAGCCGTCGTGCTGCGCCTGGGCAAGTACTACGACACGGTAGGTCCGGGTCTGAACATCTACTTGCCGCCGTTCGATAAAAAGTACATGGAAAACGTAACGCGTGAGCGTGCGTACACCAAGCAGGGCCAGATGCTCACTGAAGACGAAAACATCGTCGAAGTGCCGCTGACCGTGCAGTACAAGATCAGCAACCTGCGCGACTACGTGCTGAACGTTGATCAACCGGAAGTCAGCCTGCAGCAAGCCACAGACAGTGCCTTGCGTCACGTCGTGGGTTCCACGTCGATGGACCAGGTGTTGACCGATGGCCGTGAACAAATGGCCGTAGAGATCAAGGAGCGCCTGCAGCGTTTCCTCGATACCTACAAAACCGGTATTACGGTGACTCAGGTCAACGTACAAAACGCTGCTGCACCGCGTGAAGTACAAGAAGCCTTTGACGACGTGATCCGTGCCCGTGAAGACGAGCAGCGTGCCCGCAACCAGGCCGAAAGCTACGCCAATGGCGTGGTGCCGGAAGCCCGTGGTCAGGCACAGCGCATCATCGAAGATGCCAACGGTTACCGCGATGAAGTGGTATCTCGCGCCAAGGGTGAAGCTGACCGCTTTACCAAGCTGGTGGCCGAGTACCGCAAAAATCCTGACGTGACCCGTGACCGTCTGTACCTGGACACCATGCAGGATGTCTTCAGCAACACCAGCAAAGTACTCGTGACCGGCAACAAAAACGGCCAGAGCAACCTGCTGTACTTGCCGTTGGACAAAATGATTGAAGGCCGTACTGGCGGCAGCAACTCGGTAACGGGTTCGGCAGCTGCGGCGAGCAGTTCTGATGCTGGCACGCACATCAACACGGATCTGCCGACACCACCGCGTACCAGGGAGAGTCGCTGATGAGCAATAAATCGCTGGTCGCCCTTATTGTTGCCGTTGTTGTGGCGATCGTTGCCTGGAACAGCTTCTACATCGTCTCGCAAACCGAACGTGCCGTGCTGTTGCGCTTCGGCCGTGTGGTTCAGGCCGATGTTCAGCCAGGCCTGCACGTGAAGATCCCTTACGTTAACCAGGTGCGCAAGTTTGACGCCCGCCTGATGACGCTGGATGCACCGACGCAGCGTTTCCTGACGCTGGAAAAGAAAGCGGTCATGGTCGATGCTTTCGCCAAGTGGCGTGTGAAAGATGCCGAGCGCTTCTACACCGCGACCTCGGGCATGAAGCAGATTGCTGACGAGCGCCTGTCGCGTCGTCTGGAATCGGGCCTGCGTGACCAGTTCGGTAAGCGCACCCTGCACGAAGTGGTGTCGGGTGAGCGTGATGCATTGATGGCTGACATCACCGCATCGCTGAACAAAATGGCTGAGAAAGAGCTGGGCATTGAAGTGGTCGACGTTCGCGTCAAGGCCATTGACCTGCCCAAAGAAGTAAACCGCAGCGTTTTCGAACGTATGAGCACCGAGCGTGAGCGTGAAGCACGTGAGCATCGGGCCAAGGGTAACGAACTGGCAGAAGGCATTCGTGCTGACGCCGACCGTCAACGTCGTGTTCTGCTGGCCGAGGCTTATCGCCAGTCCGAAGAAGCACGCGGTGATGGCGATGCCCAGGCTGCTGCGATTTACTCCAAGGCTTACGGTCAGGACCAGGAGTTCTACAAGTTCTATCGCAGCCTGCGCGCTTACCGCGAAAGCTTTGCGAACAAGAGCGACGTATTGGTTCTGGACCCAAGCAGCGAGTTCTTCCGCTACCTGGACAAGTCCAAGCCGCAGTAAACCTGTAGGAGCGAGCTTGCCTCGCGATCTTTTGATCTCCAAAAGCTCGCCCCTGCAGCAAAAAAGCATCCTGTACACGCACTCCGCCGGGCGGGCAAATTGCCTCGCGGGGTGATCCTTTTAGAAAACGTGTGTATGATGCGGCAGCCGGGAAATTCCCGGCTTTTTTGCGTCTGCATGTTTGATTGACCGAATGGCTGTGACAGCATCGGTAGATTTTTCGAGGAATGTGCTGAGCCTGTCATTCAGGCTTTTTTGCTGTGCGCGCTAAAGACGCAGCCACGTTCTGCTTTACTCAAGGCTTGCCTGCTGGCTGGCCACCCGGATCATAGGGGAATGGCGTAATGGCAACGGTAGACCGCTGGCTTCTGCCAGATGGCATCGAAGAAGTACTTCCACCAGAAGCTGCGCGCATTGAAGTCGCGCGGCGTCAGGTGTTGGATCTGTTCCAGAGCTGGGGCTATGAGTTCGTCGTCACCCCGCATATCGAATACCTGGAGTCTCTGCTGACAGGGGCTGGCCAGGATCTCGACCTGCGGACCTTTAAGGTTATTGACCCCAAGACGGGTCGCCAGATGGGTTTTCGTGCCGACATCACGCCGCAAGTGGCGCGCATTGATGCGCATACCTTGCGTCATGAAGGCCCGAGCCGTCTGTGCTACGCCGGTAGCGTTCTGCATGCTCAACCGCGTGCATTGTCGTCCTCGCGCAGCCCGATCCAGTTGGGCGCCGAGTTGTATGGCGATGCCAGCCCGAGCAGCGATGTAGAAGTCATCAGCTTGATGCTGGCCATGCTGCAACTGGCCGATGTGCCGGATGTGCACATGGACCTGGGGCATGTCGGCATTTACCGTGGGCTGGCCCGTGCGGCCAACCTGTCGGTTGAAGTGGAACAACAATTGTTCGACGCCCTGCAACGCAAGGCGATCGACGAAGTAACAGCCTTGACCGAAGGTTTGCCGGCCGATCTGGCTGACATGCTTCAGGCATTGGTGGGTTTGTGTGGCGGCCGTGATGTGCTGGTTGCTGCGCGTGAGCGTCTGGCCAAGGCTCCGGCCGAGGTGATGGCAGCTCTGGACGACTTGCAGGCCATTGCCGAGCGGTTGTCGGTGCGTTTCCCGCAGTTGCCGCTGTATTTTGACCTGGGTGAGTTGCGTGGGTATCACTACCACACAGGTGTGGTGTTTGCGGTGTTTGTTCCGGGCGTTGGGGATTCCATCGCCCAGGGCGGTCGTTATGACGATATCGGTGCTGTGTTTGGGCGTGCCCGTCCGGCGACCGGTTTTTCGACCGATTTGAAAACCCTGGTAACCCTGGGGCGTGCTGAGGTTCAGCTACCGTCTGGCGGTATCTGGATGCCTGACAGCACAGATGCGGCACTCTGGCAGCAGGTTTGCCAGCTTCGCAGTGAAGGTCAGCGTGTGGTTCAGGCATTGCCTGGCCAGCCACAGACCGCCGCCCGTGATGCGGACTGCGACCGCCAATTGATTCAGCAGAACGGCTTGTGGCACGTCGTGCCGCTGGCTTCTTGAGTTTTCCTGCCGGCGGTTGCCGGCACCAAGTTTGCGCGAATGAGGACAAGTGTTATGGGTAAGAATGTCGTAGTCCTGGGCACCCAGTGGGGTGATGAGGGCAAAGGCAAGATCGTTGATCTGCTGACCGAACATGCTGCCGCTGTAGTGCGCTACCAAGGTGGCCACAACGCTGGCCACACCTTGGTGATCGACGGCGAAAAAACCGTTCTGCACCTGATTCCGTCGGGCGTATTGCGCGAAGGCGTGCAGTGCCTGATCGGCAACGGTGTGGTGGTTGCTCCAGACGCTCTGTTGCGTGAAATCATCAAGCTGGAAGAGAAAGGCGTACCGGTGCGTGAGCGCCTGCGTATTAGCCCGTCCTGCCCGCTGATCCTGTCGTTCCACGTTGCACTGGACCAGGCCCGTGAAAAAGCCCGTGGCGAGCTGAAGATCGGTACCACCGGTCGCGGCATTGGCCCGGCATACGAAGACAAGGTTGCTCGCCGCGGTCTGCGCGTTGGCGATCTGCTGAACATGCCGCGTTTCGAAGCCAAACTGCGTGAGCTGGTGGATTACCACAACTTCATGCTGGTGGGTTACTACAAAGACACCGCCATCGACTTCGACAAGACGCTGGCCGAGTGCAAAGAATACGCTGAGCTGCTCAAGCCGCTGATGCTGGACGTGACCGCTGAGCTGCACGACCTGCGTCGCGCTGGCAAAGACATCATGTTTGAAGGCGCTCAAGGTTCGCTGCTGGACATCGACCACGGTACCTACCCGTACGTGACCAGCTCCAACACCACCGCCGGTGGCGTTGCGACCGGTTCGGGCGTTGGCCCGATGTTCCTGGACTACATCCTGGGCATCACCAAGGCTTACACCACTCGCGTAGGTTCGGGCCCGTTCCCGACTGAGCTGTTCGACGACGTCGGCGCTCACTTGGCCAAGCAAGGTCACGAGTTCGGTGCAACCACTGGCCGTGCCCGTCGTTGCGGCTGGTTCGACGCCGTTATCCTGCGTCGCGCTATCGATGTGAACAGCATCTCGGGCATCTGCCTGACCAAGCTGGACGTGCTCGACGGTCTGGAAACCATCAACATCTGCGTTGGTTACAAAGATGCAGACGGCAACGAAGTGGCGCCAACCGACGCTGACAGCTACGTAGGCCTGCAGCCTGTGTACGAAGAAGTACCGGGCTGGACTGAATCGACCGTGGGTGCCAAAACCCTGGAAGAGCTGCCAGAAAACGCCCGTGCTTACATCAAGCGCGTAGAAGCACTGATCGGCGCGCCGATCGACATCGTCTCGACAGGTCCGGACCGCAACGAAACCATCGTTCTGCGTCACCCGTTCGCGTAACACGTCGCGATGCAAAACAAAGGGCCCTTCGGGGCCCTTTGTTGTTTTAGCCCTCTGTAGGAGCGAGCTTGCCTCGCGATCTGTTGATCTTGATCTGGTTTTTGATCTTGATCTAAGAGGCCCCGTTAAACCACGCTGGCCGAACGCGGCGGGCCCACGGCGTAAGGCCGGAACCCTAAGTGGCCGTTGCCGCAGCAACGGATATGTACTCAAATCAAGAGCAACCCTCACCCTAGCCCTCTCCCGAAGGAGAGGGAACCGATTGGGGGATGCTGTCGATTATCGATGGCCTGTTTGCTGCGCGACAGCGCGGCGTCCAAGACTGTAAGTCCCGCAAGAGATCCACGGCATGACCCTTGCTTCAAAAACGCCATAAGCGTGCCATCAAAATAATGGCACCGTTGTGGAGGGGTTTTCTGTGTCTGCCGTACTCTCATTGTTACAAAGCCGTTTGTTGCGGCCGGTATTCGTTACCCTCGGTATCGCTCTTTTGGTGCAAGTGCTGGTGGCTGTCGCACTGACGCGGAGCACGGTCACGGCTCTGGAGTCTGATCTGGATGCGGGTCTGAGTGCAGACAGCAAGCAGTTGGCGGCCGAACTCGAGTTGGCCGGGCGTGAGGTCAAGAGCAACCTGGACGGGTTGTCGGTCAGCACTCGCCAGCGCCTGACCGCAGGCCTGGAACCGCGCCTTAAAGACGAACAGATGCAGCTCTGGGAAATGCTCGAGCAGAGCCTCAAAGACTCCGCGAACGACATGGCGCAGTTGCTGGCGGCCGTTTCGTCCCGGGCCATTTGGGATAACGATGTGCCAACCCTGTCGGACTTCGCCCGGCGTGCCCAGCGCAATCCCAATGTGCTGTTCGTGGTGTATGACGATGCCTCGGGGCAGCATCTGACGCGCTACCTCAACCGTGATAACCCGATCAACAAAGCCCTGCTGGAAAAGGGCAAGGGCGAGCGCGCGCTGGATAAAGTCCTCGATGCTGCGCGCAACGATCCGGCGGTGTATTACCTCGAAGCGCCCATCAGCCCCAACGGCGTGGTGATCGGCAAAGTCTTGATGGGTGTTTCTACCGCGTCGATCGAACAGTCGCTGGCGGCGCTGGACCAGCGTTTTGCGTCGTTGATTGTGAGCAGTGATCAGTTGGTCGACGACAGCCTGCAAGGCGCGGCCAGCGAAAGCTCCAAGGCCCTGGGCGCGCGTTTGCAGTCGGCGCAGGCAGCGGCCGCACAAATGCAGGTCAATACCGCGCACACCGTCCGCGAGGCAGCAGAAGCGCTGCGCTGGCGCATCGGCTTGAGCCTGGCGCTGGTGGGGCTTGGGGTGTTGCTGGTACTGGCGGTGGTGTTGGGGCGGCGCGTGGTGAGCAAATTACTGCTGCTTAACGCCGCCTTGAATGACCTGGCGGCGGGCGAGGGTGACCTGACCAAGCGCGTAGGCCTGAACAGCAAAGACGAGATTGGCGACATGGCGGCAGCGGTTGACCGTTTTGTCGACAAGTTGCAGCCCATCGTGCGTGAAGCGGGGGATGTGGCCCAGCGCACCGGGGTCGAGATTGGCGTGATGACGATGCGCAATGCCGGGGCGGATGCGGCGGCGCAGTTGCAGCGCGATGAAGTGGCGCAAAGCCTTGAGGCGCTGTCGACCATGGCTGATGCGGCGCAGTCTGAAAGCCAGGCGATGCAGGCGGCGCTGCGCCAAGTGGTGGACATTCGTCAGGCGACTGACGAAAACACCCGCACCTCGGCGCAAGTGGGCGGCTTGATTGAAGCGCTGGCCGGGCAAGTGGGCGAGGGCGCCAAAGTGATTGAGCGGCTGGCGCAGCAAAGCGAGCAGATCGAAGTGGTGCTGACGGTGATCCATGGCATCGCTGAGCAGACCAACCTGCTGGCGTTGAACGCCGCCATTGAAGCGGCGCGGGCAGGCGAGACGGGGCGCGGCTTTGCGGTGGTGGCCGATGAAGTCCGCGCCTTGGCGAGCAAAACGCAAAGCTCTACCGGCGATATTCAGGCGCACATCGTGGCCTTGCAGCAGGGCGCGAAAGAAGCGGTCGCGGCGATTGCACAGGCCGGGCGTCAGGCGGACGAAGGCTTGGCGGTGCTACGCGGCAGCGTGAAATTGCAGAAGACCGTGCAGGCCTCGGTTGAGCAGGTGCACACGGCCATAGACGATGCGACCAAAGCTGCAGCGCATCAGGCCCAGGGCGCCCATGCAGTGCGTGGGCGGGTCGAAGTGATCCATGCTCAGGCCGAACGCGCCGCCGAGGCCGTCACGCAGACCACGGCCAGCGGCAAAGTGCTGGACAGCCTGGCAGAGCAGTTGAAGGCCAGTTTGGGGCAGTTCAGGGCTTAAAATCAAAAGCCCCTCACCCTAGCCCACTCCCGGAGGGAGAGGGGACTGATTGGGGGATCTTGGAGATGATTTGCGGTCTGCAAGCAATGGCGTTGAATCCGAAACCACCTCGGTAAAGCTCCCTCTCCCTCGGGAGAGGGTTGGGGTGAGGGCTGGCGGGTTACGCACAAGCGCATTCATGGCGAGCATTAATCAGTCAGTAGCGAGTCCACCAGCGCACGGGCCATCTCCATGCTGTGGATAACATTCCACAGCTGTTCGGCTTCAAGGCCTGATAGGTGGGCGCTGACGTCGTCGGCGTTTAACTCTGCGCCTTTAAGCAGCAGCGAAACGTGTTCAAGCGCGTCTCGTGCGGGAATACCAGGGTGGGTGGCGAACAGCAGCGTGCCGCGATGGGCGCTGGTGTGGAAGGCATCGAGGGGTGGGTCTGGGACGATTTTATTCATAGCGGTAATTTCCAATTGAGTCTGGATGACCGCCACTGCCCGCTGTCAGACGGAGGGTGGCAGCTGCGTGCGGGCTGACAGATCGAGGGAAATACCAAAGCTCGATGCACCCGAAGGTGCTCCCGCACACAGCCGCCATGACACATGAACTGTGTACGCGCTGATTTTGGTTATTCCATTCGGTCTGTCAAAACCGGTCACTGAAATCAGTGACCCGTCGAGACTATCCGCGCAGTTCCAGCGCCACAAGGCGGTGAGGATTCTCTAGGAAAGGTCCTGCGAATGAAAGAGACGAAGCCGGTGCAGGCGTTGCGAATTGTGTGGGAAAAAGCCCCTCTCCCGGCGGGAGAGGGAGCTTTACCGAGGTGTTCTCAGGTTCAGTGCATGGCTTGCAGGCCGCAGAACATCTACAACATCCCCCAATCGGTTTCTTCTCCCTCCGGGAGAGGGCTAGGGTGAGGGCGGCTTCAGCGGCTCAAATACATCCGCGTGGTCAGCAAATACACCGGCAAGCCCGACACCACGATCAACAGCGCGGCATAAGGCGCCGCGGCCGCAAACTCGACATTCGAGGTGTGCGCCCACACTTGGGTGGCCAAAGTGTTAAGCCCGGTCGGGCTCAGCAGCAAGGTGGCGGTCAGTTCTTTCATGGCGTCGAGAAACACCAGTGCAAACGCTGCGCCCAGCGCCGGGAAGATGATCGGCAAGGTCACCCGGCAAAACGCCGAGAACGATGAGGCGCCCAAGGTGCGGGCGGCTTCTTCCAGTTGCGGGGCGGCCTTGTTTAGCGCGGTGCGGATCGGTGCTTGCGCCAAGGGTAAAAACAGCAGCGCATACGCCACCAGCAGCAACGCCGAGGTCTGATACAGCACCGGCACGTAATGCAGCGAGAAGTACACCAGCGCCAGGGCAATGACCAGGCCCGGCAGGGCGTGCAGCAGGTACGGCAGGCGTTCGGCCCAGATCGCCAGTTGGCCTTTGTAACGCACCACCAGCAACCCCACCGGCACCGCCAGCACCAGGCACAAGGCAGCGCCGCCCAACGACAAGGCCAGCGACGAGAACAGCGCCTCGCCAATCGCCGCCATCGGGAAGGCCGCCGAGCTGCCCTTGATCAGCCAGTACGCCAGCATGCCCAGCGGGATGCCGCTGCCAATCACCGCCAGCAGCAGGCAATACACTTGCCCCACCAGCGACCACTTGCCCAACCGTACCTGCTCGGCGCGCCGTGCAGCGCCTTGGCCGATGCGAATGTGGCGGCCTTTGCCGCGCACTTTCAGCTCCAGCCACAACAGGCTCAGGCACATCACCAGCAGCACCGCCGACAGCATCGCTGCATTGGCGTTGCTGAATTCCAGTTCAAATTGCTGGTAGATCGCGGTGGTGAAGGTTTGCAGGCCGATGATCGACAGCGCGCCAAATTCCACCAGCATGTGCAAGGCAATCAGCAGCGAGCCAGCCAGGAGCGAAGGCCACAGCAACGGCAGGGTGATCTTGAAAAACACGCCCCAACGGTTCTGCCCCAGGGTACGCGCTGATTCTTCCAGGGCCGGGTCAAGGTTGCGCAGGGTCGCGGCGACTGGCAGAAAGATCAGCGGGTATTTGGACAGGCTCATCACCAGAATGGCCCCGCCCAGGCCTTCAAAGCTGGCGCTGAGGGATACCCAGGTGAAGCTGCTGACGAACGCCGGGACGGCAAACGGCAAGCACAGGATCACGCCCCACAGGCGCCGCCCCGGCAAGTTGCTGCGTTCCAGCAGCCAGGCCAGCGACAGGCCGACCACGGCGCAGGTCACGGTGACGCCCACCATCAGCAGCAGCGTGTTGCGCATCAGGCCGAACACATACGGCCGCCACAGCAGGCTCAATGCCTGCGTCCAGCCGGCTTGCCAGGCTTTGGTGGCGACATACAGCAGCGGCAGCAGGCTGAGCCCGACCAGCAGCAGGACGGGCAGCAGCAGCCAGATCGACGGCCTTTTGCGCTTCAGGGTGTGGCGCACAGGGTGGGCAGTGGCGAGCATCAGAGCAGGCCGGTGTCGCGTTCGAGGTCCAGCGCTTCTTCAGCGTTGCCCAGGTCAGCCGGGGTGATTTTCGGCGCTTGCAGTTCTTCGAATGGCTTAAGACCACGGTCCGACACCATGCCTTTGCGCATCGGGTATTCGGCGGTGGTGTTGGTGATCACTCGCTGGCCTTCTTCGCTGGCCATGTAGGCGAGCAATTGCTGGGCTTCTTTGGGGTGCTTGCTGGCTTTGATCACGCCTGCGCTGGACACAGTGATCAAGCCGCCCGCATCACCGTCGGTGAAGTAGTGCAGTTTGGAGTCCAGTTTGCCTTTCTCTTTTTCCAGGGCGAACCAGTAGTAGTTGTTCACCAGCACGGTGGCGACTTCGCCGTTTTCCACCGCTTTGAGCGCTACCATGTTGTTGGTGTAGGTTTTGCCGAAGGCGCGCAGGCCGGTCAGCCATTCTTCTGCGGCGTCGCGGCCGTGCAGTTTAATGATGGCCACAGCCTGTTCCTGGAAGGCGCCGCTGGTGGGGACGAAGCCGACTTTGCCTTGCCACTCGGGGTCGGCGAAATCGAGTACCGATTTGGGCAAGTCTTCTTCCTTGATCAGCTTGGGGTTGAACGCCACGACGCGGGTGCGGGCGGTCACGCCGATCCAGGTGCCATTGGCGGCCACGTATTCTTTGGGCAGTGCTTGCAGGGTGCTGTCGTCGGCCTTGGCCAGAAAGCCTTGCTCGCCCAGGTTGTTCAGGGGCGGCGATTCTTCGGCGTAAAACACGTCAGCCGGGGAGCGGTCGCCTTCTTCCATGATTTGGCTGGCCAGTTGGTTGCTGCTGCCCTTGCGCACGTTGACGTGAATGCCGGTTTTGGCTTCAAAGGCGGCGGCCAGGTTGTCGCCCACTTCTTTGTGTTGGCCGTTGTACAGCGTCAGGGTGACGGGGTCGGCTGCGTAGGCGGGGGAGGTCAGTGCAAGACCGAGGATGGAGAGCGTCAGGCCGCGCAGTAGAGATGTCGCAAGCCGGGTATTTCGGAGCATCATTCGCTGGGTTCCTCACTTTGGTACTACAAAACTTGTAACAATAATAAACGATATCGTTTCTCAAGTGCGCTTGACCCAGCGTCCAATTGCGCTTGTGCGACGAGTTGTGATGTTGCTGGCGTTAAAGCGTGTCGAGAAAACTGCGCAAGGCTCGCAATTCGTCCTTGTCCAGGTTCAGTGCTTTCAGGCGTTCGCTGGTGCTCGGAAACAACGGGTCATTGGCCTGTTGCGCGGTGGGTCGGGGGCGTGGCATGCCCATGTTGTAGAAGGCCAGCGTGCCTTCCATGTTGACGAACAGGCCGTTGTGCATCCACGGGGCGGTCTTCATCACCAGCCGCAAGGACGGGGTGCGGAAGGCGCCCACATCCTGTGGCTGGTGTGTCACTTCATAGCGCCCCAAGTCTTCGTATTTACGCCCGTAATAACTCAGCCCCACGTTATGGAACTGTTCGTCGCTGAGGGCCGAGCCAAAGTGGCAGTTCATGCAGCGCGCTTTGGTGCGAAACAGGTGCAGACCGTAGAGCTGCTCATCGCTCATGCGTTGTGGGCGCCCGCGCAATAGTTGCTCGAAGGCGGTGTTGCGCGTGGCTTTGACCAATGTGCGCTGGAAAGTAGCGAGGGCTTGCCCGGTGAGTTCGGGGGTGATCGGGCCGGGGCCGAAGACCTGGGCAAATTGTTGCCGATAAGCCGCGTCGGCATTGAGCCGTTCGAGCAACGACGGGATATCAAAGGCCATTTCCACGGGGTCGACGATGGGGTGCAGGGCTTGTTGCTCGAGGCTGCCGCCCCGGCCATCCCAAAACAGGTGGGTGCTGTAACCGCTCATCACCAGGCTGGGGGCATTGCGGCGACCGCTCTGGCGATCATGCCCAAACGACACCCGACGACCATCGGCAAAAGCCATGTCGGCTTCATGGCAGGACGCGCAGGCAATTTGCCCGGAGCGCGACAGTTTGGGGTCGTTAAACAGCTTTTTACCCAGTTCGGCTTTGGCCTCGCTGAAGGGGTTTTCGGGCGGTGCCGGGGCGTGGTCGGGCAGGGCGGCCATCTCTTGCCAGTGCACATCGGCGTCTACCTGCGGGGCAGGCCATTGGGCGACGGGCTGGCGATACAGTTGGGCGACGCAGGCCGTGTATTGGGCGGTCTTCTCATCGCAAGCGTTTGCTGCGTAAGCGTCGAGGCAGCTTAACGCCAGTGCAGCGCTGAAGCAGGCGGTCAGGCGGTTCAAAAGGTGTACCCCACTTCCAGCATGAATTGGCGCCCGACTTCAAAGGTGGGCAGGCCGCTGGTTTCGGTGGCGCCGACGATTTTTTTGTCCAGCAGGTTGGTGACGTCTAGGTTGACGAACACGGCCTGGTCTTTGGCGGTGGGCATTTTCCAGGCCAGCCGGGTGTCCCAGGTCAGTGCGCCGGAATACGGTGTTTCGGCCCACACGTAAGCTTCGGAGCCTTCATGCACGACTTTTTTGCCCGTGGCAGCAATGCGACGATAGCCATCGCGATAACGCAGGAAGTTGCTCCAGGTGAGGTTCAAGGGGTCGATTTCGGTGATGGTCGTCAGGCGTGCTGTCCATGGCCGGTTGTAATTGGTCGCAGGCATGTCGGAATACTTCATGAACTTGCCGTCGTACTGGATCGTCGGGTCTTCAACGTAAATGGCGCCGATGCTGGCGTTGTAGTTCGATAGGCCGGTGTTGTTGATCTTGCTCCAGTCCATGGCGAACTGGCCCGAAGTGCGGGTGCTGCCCAGGGTAAAGGCTTGCAGCGGGGTGATGGTGAGGGTGTAGATGTCGGCGTCACTTTTGCCGCCGTTGTAGTAGGTGTAGTAGTTGGCCGCTAGGGCGCCGGTGTCTTCGGAGGGCTGGCCGATTTGCGCGCCCCAGGCGCGGCTGACTTGCTCGCGGCCCATGCGCTTGACGTATTTGACGGCGAACTCGGTGTCCCACTGCACGTGGCTCAGGCCCAGTGTCAGTTCATCGTCATAGGGCACTTTCAACTGGTTGAACTTGCTGTCGTTGGCGTTTTGCTTGCCCATCACCCAGTCAGAGGTCTGGCTGGCCCGGCTGTATTCAGTGCCCATGGCGGCGATGCCGTCGCGCAGACGGTAGGCGTACAGGTTGCGCCCGTAGTATCGGTTGGCGCCGCCGGTGATGCGGGTTTTGTTGTCGCCGAACACGTCCAGTTCAATGGCCAGGCGTGGGGCTACCGTTGTCTGGTTCATGTAGTTGTCGCCGTCGATGCGCACCCCGGGCCGCACGGTGAGGCGTTTGTAGCGCATTTCATCTTGCAGGTATAACGCCCATGAGCGGGTGTCGAAGGCGACTTTGCCCTGGGTCAGGGTCATCTTGTTGGCGTATTGCCCGGCCCAGCCATTGGCGGTCTGGCCGATGGAGCAATACGGGTCGTTGCCCATGCAGGTGTCGGTGCTGGCGACGCTGTAGCTGCTGTAAGGTTTATTGCGTTCATAGCTGGCCGAGCTTTGCGACAGTTCCAGGCCGGTTTGCAGCGCGTGGTCGATGCCCAGCCACTGGACGCTGTTCCAGTCGGCCTTGAGTTTGTAGGCCAGGGTCTTTTGGGTTTCTTCGATGTCGCCAAAGCCGCCCTCGGTGGCGAAAGCCGAAGTGCTCCAGTCTTTGCTCGTGGAGGTGCGCCATAGCACCATGTAGTCGCTGTCGGAATAGCGCGAGGTGTTCAGTTCACTCCAACTGAGGTTTTGTTCGACCCGGGCCAGTGGCGCATTCCACACCAGCCGTGCGCTGAGGCTGTCGCCGCCGGCCTCCATCTCGCGGGCAGAGAGCACTGAGTTGGGGCCAAAGGTTTTCGCGGTTTCCGGGGCGTGGGTCAGGCTGACGTCGAGCTTCCAGTCGTCGTTGACCTGCCAGGCGGCCTTGAGGAAGTAGTTGTCGATGCGTCGGGTTTGGGTCTCGGCGGCGTTGGCGGTTTCGGTCTGGTTGGAAATGGCAAAGACCCGGGTCGGAATGGTCGAGTCTTTACGCGAGAAACTGCCCAGCAAGCCGAAGTTGTCCGTCAGGTGCCCTTCGAGGGTGGCGCGTGTAATGACTTTTTTAAACTCGGGCTGGCTGCTGTTACCAAAGCCCGCTTTGAAGCTTTCAAGGTCGGGGTCGTCTTCATTGAGGTGGTAGCGGGTCCACTCGGAGCGCGACATCTGCACCGACAGTTTGCCGTGAAAGTCTTTCTTGGGATCGCGGGTATTGGCCTCGACCACGCCGCCGTTAAAGCCGCCAAATTCCACCGGCACGTTGCTGTCATAGACCTTGATGTTTTCCAGCAGGTCGGTGTCCAGGGCCATGCCCTGGCTGCGCCCTGGCAACTCGTCGAAGTCGTCGTTGCTGTTACCGGGATCGAGGTCGTTGTTCATGTTCATGCCGTCGACCACAAACAGGTTTTGCCATGGACGCGCGCCGTTGATGCTGATATCGGCCGGGGCAATTTCGCCGGGCGTCTTGCTGCTGAGCTGATTGTTGTCGAACTGTACGTTGGGGTTGGTGCGTAGCAGGCTGGTTATGTCGCCATTGCCTGAAGGCAAGTTCTCGATCATTTGCCGATCTATCACTTGTTCACCCTGGAAAACGGCGTCCATGGCGGTAATCGGTGTGCTTTTGATCAGCAAGACGTCGTTGTCGGTGGGCGGCAGGATCGATGCGCTGTCTGGCGAGGTGACTTCCCATTGCAGGCCGCTTGAGCGCAACAGGCTAGCCAGGGCGTGTTCCGGGTCCAGGTTGCCGTCTACCGGCGAGCTGCTTAAACCTGTGAGCAGGGCGCTTTCTGCGCTGACCTGCCAGCCCGACTGCTGCGAAAACGCAATCAGCGCGGTAGCCAACGGCTGGGCGGCTATCTGGTAATGCTGACGGTCGGGTTCAGCCTGAGCGGCGAGGGGCAGCGCCGGTAAACCCAGAAGCAGGCCCAAAGACAGTGAGCGCACGTAACGCAAACGCAGAGAAAGCATGAGAGGACCTACGAAATGAAACGCCTTGGTCACTAATGCGAATCTTTATCAGTGACGTTCGTAGGTAAAGACTCTCGGCTGCAGGAGATTTCCAGAAATAGTTGAAAAAAGATTTACGGCGCGTCGGTGACGATCAAGGTATACGGCAGGCCGTCTTGCACGGCGCCGCCCAGCGGGGCGATGGCAGCCTGCAAGGCGCGTTTTGGATCGCGCAAGTTCAGGGCGGCAGTGATGCGCCGTTGGCCCAGTGCTTTGTCTGTCAGCAGGATCAGGCCGGGCTGATAGCGCCGCAGTTGTTTGATGACGTCTTCTACCGATTGATCGACGGCAACCAGTTGCCAGCGGCGCCAAGGCGCGATGGACTCATTGGGCCATTGTGCCCGCCGGGTCTGGTTGTCTATCGCGCTGTAGCTCAGGTGCTCGCCGTGATGAAGGCTGGCGGGCTCAGGCGCGGTCGGGGTTTTTACCGCGACGGTGCCGCTTTCAACGCTGACCTGTACCTCGCCGTTTTCCACGCTGACGGCAAAGGCGGTGCCGGTGACACGAACGCGCACCTGCCCGGCATTTACGTAAAACGCGCGATCTGGCTCGGACTTGACCGAGAAAAATGCCTGGCCCCGCAACAGCGTGACCTGTCGCTGCTCGGGGTCGAAGTGCACATCGGCCACGCTGTTGCTGTCGAGCAGCATGTGGCTGCCGTCGCTCAGGGTGATGTCACGATGCTCGGCAGTAGGGCTGCGGTAATCGGCCTGCAGGGCTTGCCAGTCGGGCAGCAGCATAAACACTGCGCAGGCCGCAGCGGCTGCGCCGATCCATGAGTACTGGCGGCGGCTAAAGCGGCGCGGCGCAGGCGTGGCCACTGCAACTTGTGGCGCAGCGGCGGCGGGCGGATTTGGCAAGCTCAGGGCTGCGCCGCTCAGTTGCCAGACTTTCTGCGCCTTGCGCCACGCAGCGTCGTGTTCGGGGGCGCTGGCTCGCCAGTCATTCAGGCGGCGGTTGAGTTCGGGGTCGTCGGGGTTTTGCTGGATCAGCAGCAGCCAGTCCAGCGCTGTTTCCCAGACCAGATTCGGAGGGGGCGTATCAGTCATCGCTCAGTTGTTCCGCGCAGTAGGTCAGGGCATCGCGGACCAATTGATGGGCCAGGCTCACAGAGATACCCAGCTGGGTACCAATTTGTTGGAACGTCAGGCCTTGCAGTCGATGCAGGACAAAGGCCTGTCGAGTACGTTCAGGCAGGCGGGACAGAGCATGTTGCAATTTACGCAGCTCGTCCAGATGCAGGGCTTCTTGTTCAGGGGAGGGCGCGTTGGAAACGTGCTCGTCGAGCTGTTCGTCGCGCAAGGTGTGGCGGTTCTCCAGGGTGACCCGGCGGTTCAGGTCAAAGGCCAGGTTGCGCACGATCCGGTACAGGTAGCCGACCGGCTGAGTGAGCGGGACCAAGTTGTCGGCCCCTTGGCTAAAGCGTAACCACGCATCCTGAACCACATCTTCGGCCTTGGCGCGGCAACCCACGATGGGGGCGGCATAGTCCACAAGCGCATGTCGATGCGTGAGGTAGAGCTGAAGTCTTTCGTTGTTGTCGGACACTCGAATCCAGGAAGTCGCACAGGCGATCTGAAGGTGGCCGGATATTAGTGCGAGTGAGATGGATTATCAAATACAACGTTGGTGGACTGGATAGAAGGTGTCAGACCAAGGGAGGGGGGAATGCCGGAAACTAAAAAGCCCGCTTTCGCGGGCTTTTTGGGTGGTTTCACAACCGTAGGCTGTAAACCTGAATTGGTGCCCAGAAGAAGACTCGAACTTCCACGGCCTTGCGGCCACCAGCACCTGAAGCTGGCGTGTCTACCAATTTCACCATCTGGGCAGTATCAGCAACGTTGCCGCTGTTGATGTGGCGCACTATACGGAGAGCTATTTGATCTGTAAACCCCTGTTTTGGTTTATAAATCAAAATTCTTTATGAAACCCCCAAATGCAAAAAACCCGCTTTCGCGGGTTTTGTGTGAGATGCAAGATTGTACTAATCTCACTCTCTAAATTGGTGCCCAGAAGAAGACTCGAACTTCCACGGCCTTGCGGCCACCAGCACCTGAAGCTGGCGTGTCTACCAATTTCACCATCTGGGCAGTATCTGCAACGTCGCCGTTGTCGATGGCGCGCACTATACGGATGCCCCTTTGACCTGTAAAGCGTTGTGATTAAAAATATTGAAAATATTTCGCGGGCGGTGTGTTTGAGCCCGCCAGGCGCGTCAGAACCGGCTAATACGGCACTGCTAGAGTCCGAAATTTCCCGTTTCAATACGCGTATGCCAAACTAACCGCATATAGACAAGGTGAAAACTATCTAATGGCCGATTGGCAGACCCTCGATCCCGAGGCCGCACGTGAAGCGGAAAAATACGAAAACCCTATCCCAAGTCGCGAACTGATCCTTCAGCATCTGGCTGAACGCGGTTCGCCTGCTGCTCGTGAGCAGTTGGTCGCAGAGTTTGGACTCACGACCGAAGACCAAATTGAAGCCCTGCGTCGTCGCCTGCGTGCGATGGAGCGCGATGCTCAACTGATTTACACCCGCCGTGGCACGTACGCGCCGGTAGACAAGCTCGACCTGATCCTGGGCCGCATCAGCGGTCACCGTGATGGCTTCGGCTTTTTGGTGCCGGACGATGGCAGCGATGACCTGTTCCTGAGCCCGGCGCAAATGCGTCTGGTGTTCGATGGCGACCGTGCGCTGGCCCGTGTTTCGGGTCTGGACCGCCGTGGCCGTCGTGAAGGCGTGATCGTTGAAGTGGTGTCGCGTGCTCACGAAACCATCGTGGGTCGTTACTTCGAAGAAGGCGGCATCGGCTTTGTAGTGGCCGATAACCCGAAAATCCAGCAGGAAGTGCTGGTGACTCCGGGCCGCAATGCGGGCGCGAAGATCGGGCAGTTCGTTGAAGTGAAGATCACTCACTGGCCGACCCCGCGCTTCCAGCCGCAGGGTGATGTGCTTGAAGTGGTGGGCAACTACATGGCGCCCGGCATGGAAATCGACATCGCGCTGCGCACCTACGACATTCCTCACGTCTGGCCGGAGGCTGTGCTTAAAGAAGCCGCCAAGCTCAAGCCAGAAGTTGAAGAGAAAGACAAAGAGAAACGCATTGACCTGCGCCATCTCCCGTTCGTCACCATTGACGGCGAAGATGCCCGCGACTTCGACGACGCTGTGTACTGCGAAGCCAAGTCCGGCAAGCTGCGCTTGTTTGGCGGCGGCTGGAAGCTCTACGTGGCCATTGCCGACGTATCCAGCTACGTGAAAATTGGTTCGGCACTGGACGCTGAAGCCCAAGTGCGTGGCAACTCGGTGTACTTCCCGGAGCGCGTGATTCCCATGCTGCCCGAGGAGTTGTCCAACGGCCTGTGCTCCCTGAACCCGAAGGTCGACCGTTTGGCCATGGTGTGCGAGATGACCATCTCCAAAACCGGCGAAATGACCGACTATCAGTTCTATGAAGCGGTGATCCACTCGCAGGCGCGTCTGACCTACAACAAGGTCAGCACCATCCTTGAGCACCCGAAAACCAACGACGCCAAGCAACTGCGCAGCGAATACGCTGATGTGGTGCCGCACCTCAAGCAACTGTACGCACTGTACAAAGTGCTGTTGGGCGCTCGTCACACCCGTGGCGCGATTGACTTTGAAACGCAGGAAACCCGGATCATCTTCGGTTCCGAGCGCAAAATCGCTGAAATTCGCCCAACCACGCGTAACGACGCGCACAAGCTGATCGAAGAGTGCATGCTGGCGGCCAACGTGGCCACCGCTGAGTTCCTCAAGAAGCACGAAATCCCGGCCCTGTACCGTGTGCACGACGGCCCGCCGCCTGAGCGTCTGGAAAAACTCCGCGCGTTTCTCGGTGAGTTGGGTCTGAGCCTGCACAAAGGTAAGGATGGCCCTTCGCCGAAGGACTATCAGGCCTTGCTTGAGCACATCAAGGATCGCCCCGATTACCACCTGATCCAGACCGTGATGCTGCGCTCGTTGAGCCAGGCGGTGTACAGCGCTGATAACCAGGGCCACTTCGGCCTGAACTACGAAGCCTATACCCACTTCACTTCGCCGATCCGTCGTTACCCGGACTTGCTCACGCATCGGGCGATTCGCAGCGTTATCCACTCCAAGCAGGATACCCCGCACGTTCTGCGTGCCGGCGCGATGACCATCCCGAAAGCGCGCATTTACCCGTACGACGAAGCGATCCTGGAACAGCTCGGCGAGCAATGCTCGATGAGCGAGCGCCGTGCCGATGAAGCCACGCGTGACGTGACCAACTGGCTCAAGTGCGAGTTCATGAAGGACCGCGTAGGCGAGACGTTCCCGGGTGTGGTGACAGCGGTTACCGGCTTTGGCCTGTTCGTTGAACTGACCGACATTTATGTTGAAGGTCTGGTCCACGTGACCGCCTTGCCGGGCGACTACTACCACTTTGACCCTGTGCATCACCGCCTGGCGGGCGAGCGCACCGGTCGCAGCTTCCGCTTGGGTGACACGGTTGAAGTGCGCGTCATGCGGGTTGATCTGGACGAGCGCAAAATCGACTTCGAAATGGCTGAGAAAACCCTCAGCGCGCCGATTGGTCGTAAAAACCGCACCGACGAAAAGCCGGTGCGTAAAAACGCGGGCAAATCCGGGACCAAGCCGACTGAGCCGCCACCGGTTGAAGCGGCTAAACCCGCTCGCCGCAGCGCGCCAGCCAAAACCGTGAAAGCGTCTGATGGCGCTTATCGCTCCAGCGACGCGGCGGCCAATAACGCCGAAGTGCGCAAAAGCCGTGAAGTGAAAAAGGCGCTGTTGGCCGATGCGAAAAGCGGCGGTCGAGCATCGGAGTCGGGAAAGTCGGGGAGGGCAGCACCCGCTAAAGACGCGGGCAAGCCTTCCAAACCCAGCAAACATCGTAAAGGCCCGCCAAAATCGGGCATCGCGCCTGCCAGCAAAAGCGGTGGGTCGCGCAAACCTAAGGCCAAGTCATGAGTCAGTTGGAAAAAATCTACGGCATTCACGCCGTAGAAGCGTTGCTTCGTCACCACCCAAAACGCGTCAAGCACATCTGGTTGGCTGAAAGCCGCAACGATCCTCGCGTCCAGACCCTGGTCGCGCTGGCTGCTGAAAACCGCATCGACGTCGGTCAGGCCGAGCGCCGTGAAATGGACGCCTGGGTTGAAGGCGTGCACCAAGGCGTTGTGGCGGATGTGAGCCCGAGCCAGGTGTGGGGCGAGGCCATGCTCAACGAATTGCTGGATCGCACCGAAGGTGCTCCGCTGATTCTGGTGCTGGATGGCGTGACAGACCCGCATAACCTCGGTGCTTGCCTGCGTACCGCCGATGCGGCCGGTGCACTGGCGGTTATCGTGCCTAAAGACAAGTCGGCAACGCTGACCCCGACGGTGCGAAAAGTAGCCTGCGGCGCGGCGGAAGTGATTCCGTTGGTGGCTGTGACTAACTTGGCCGCGACGCTGAAAAAGCTGCAACAACGTGGTTTGTGGATCGTCGGTACGGCGGGCGAAGCCGAACAGGAGCTGTACGAGCAAGACCTGACCGGCCCGACCATCATGATCATGGGGGCAGAAGGCAAAGGCATGCGCCGCCTGACCCGCGAGCATTGCGACTACCTGGTGCGCCTGCCGATGGCGGGCAGCGTCAGCAGCCTGAACGTCTCGGTAGCGACCGGTGTTTGCCTGTTCGAAGCCCTGCGTCAGCGCAGCGTCAAAGCCAAGGCCCCTGCCAAAAAGAAATAACCCACACCCGGCCTCAACTGTAGGAGCGAGCTTGCCTCGCGATCTTGTAACGATCAAAAGATCGCGAGGCAAGCT